>NZ_JBWZET010000286.1:0-4323 GCF_056722145.1 Rhizomicrobium sp.
ACGCTGTGCGCCGGCTGCGGCCACGATTCGATCAGCGCAGCCATCGTGCAGGCGTGCTTCGAACTTGCCATCGCGCCCCATCGCGTCGCCAAGATGTCGGGCATCGGCTGCTCGTCGAAGACGCCGGACTATTTCCTGGGGCAAGCGCACGGTTTCAATTCGGTGCACGGACGGATGCCGAGCGTCTTGACCGGCGCCGCGATGGCCAACCGCGACCTTCTCTATCTCGGCGTTTCCGGCGACGGCGACAGTGCCTCGATCGGGCTCGGCCAGTTCGTTCATGCGCTGCGGCGCGGCGTCAATATGGTCTATATTTGCGAGAACAATGGCGTTTACGGCCTGACCAAGGGCCAGTTCTCGGCCACCGCCGACCAGGGCTCGAAGTCAAAGGGCGGCGAGATGAACACCGATTCGCCGATCGATCTCGTTTCGATGGCGCTGCTCCTGGGCGCAACCTATGTGGCGCGCAGCTTCTCCGGCGACAAAAAACAGTTGGTGCCGTTGATCAAAGGCGCGCTGACGCACAAGGGCGCGGCGATCCTCGATGTCATCAGCCCGTGCGTAACCTTCAACAACCATTCCGGCTCGACCAAGAGCTTCGATTTCGTGCGCGAACACAACGCAGCGGTCAATGCGGTCGATTTCGTGCCGGAGGCCAAAGAAATCACCGCCGACTACGCCCCCGGCGCGAGCGAAACGGTGCGCCAGCATGACGGCTCGTATCTGAAGCTGGCCAAGCTGCGCGAGGATTACGATCCCTCCAATCGCATCACGGCGCTGGCGTATCTGCAGGAGCATCAGGCGCAAGGCGAACTCGTCACCGGCCTCATCTACGTCGAACCCGACGCGCCGGATCTGCACGAGCACCTCGGCACCAGCGACACCCCGCTGAACAAGCTGACGAAAAAAGAGCTGTGCCCGGGCGCCAAGGCGTTGGAAGTCGTGAACGGGGAATATCGGTAACGCCTGTCATCCCCGGCGGAGCAGACACGCGTTGGCGCGGATGCGACGGGAAGGGGACCCAGGTTACGACGCCTGCACGTCCTCGAAAAATGAAACGGGGCAAATCGCAGCGATTGCGGGGACCCGAGCCCGTGGGTCCCCTTCCCTCGCTTCGCGATCACCGCTCGCCGGGGATGACATTCTGCGGCGGATAGGCGTGCCACTTGCCTTCGTGGTCGCGGATGCGCCAGCCGGTTTCGGTCTTTTCGACGTCGCGGCTCTCGAGCGGCACCTTGGCGTAGCCGCCGGGGATGTCGAGCACGTAGCTCGGTATCGCCAGCCCCGACAGCCGTGCCCTGAGAGCCCGCATCAAGGTAAGGCCCTCGTCGATGGTGATGCGGAAATGGCTGGTGCCGGGGGCGAGATCGGGATGGTGCAGATAATACGGCTTGATGCGGGATTCGAGAAAGGTGCGCATCAACGCTTCCAAGGTGGAAATCTCGTCGTTGATGCCGCGCAGCAGCACCGACTGGCTGACCAGCGGAATGCCGGCATCCACTAACCGGGCGATGGCGCGGCGGGCCTCGGGGCCGAGTTCGCGCGGATGGTTGGCGTGTAGCGCGATCGCTGTGGCGGCACCGGGTACCAGAAGCGCCGCGATCATCTCGTCGGTGATGCGGGCGGGATCGACCACCGGCACGCGGCTGTGCCAGCGCAGCAGTTTTACATGCTTGATCGCGGCCAGACGCGCACTGACGTCGGCTATGCGCCGCGGCGACAGGATGAAGGGATCGCCGCCGGTAAACACCACCTCCCAGATTTCGGGATGGGCAGCGATATAGGCGATCGCGGCATCGAAATTATCCGGCGACAGCACCTGCTCGCCGGGCTGGCCGACAGTTTCGCGCCGGAAACAGAAGCGGCAATAGACCGGGCAGGCACCGACAATCTTGAACAAGGCGCGGTCGCGGTGGCGATGGACGATACCGGGCACGGGCGAATGGCGGGTGTCGCCGATCGGATCGGTCAGCTCCTCCGGCTTGGTCGTCAACTCGCGCACGCTGGGAACGAATTGGCGGGCGATGGGATCGAACGGATCGGAGCGGTCGATCAGACCGACCACCGTTTCGGTCAGCGCCACGGCGTACTTTTCCGCCACCGGCTCCAGCGCCGGCAGAGCCTCGTGCGCGACAAAGCCGCAATCGGCCAGGGTGTAGATGGATTTTAGAGCAGTCATGGTGCCGGGGTCCATAGCACGTCTTCGACCGAACGGGAGCCCGTCGCCAGCATGACGAGGCGGTCGAAGCCGAGGGCAACGCCGGACGCTTCCGGCATTTCGGCCAGGGCAGCGAGAAAATCCTCGTCGAGGGGATAGCGCTCGCCGTAAATGCGCTCCTTTTCCGCCATTTCGGCTTCGAAACGGGTGCGCTGTTCCACCGGGTCGGTGAGTTCCCCGAAGCCATTGGCGAGTTCCACGCCGCACACGTAGAGCTCGAAGCGTTCCGACACGCGGCAATCGTGAGCGGTGGCGCGCGCCAGCGCCGCTTCGCAGCGGGGATATTCGGTGAGCACCGTCGGGCGGCCTTCGCCGAGGCGGTCTTCAATATCGACGATGATCTTCGAGAAGATGTCGGCCCAGGTGTCGCTAGTGGCGACATCGTGCCTGGCAGCGCGCGCCGCCCTAGCCAGAGCGTCGCGGTTGCCCTGTCCGTCCTGGTCGAGCGTGGCCAGGAGATCGACACCGGCGTAGCGCTGGAAGACCTGCCCCACCGTCAGATGCTCCGGCGCGGCCAAGGGATCGCAGGTGCGGCCACGGAAGGAAAACGTCGCAAGGCCCGTGATCCCGGCCGCAATCCGGACAAGATCCACCGTGTCGGCGATCACGGCGGCGTAAGGTTCTTGCGCGCGATACCACTCCAGCATGGTGAATTCGGAAACATGCAGCGGCGAGCCGGTCTCGCGGTTGCGGAACACGCGGGCGAAATCGAAAATCCGCCTCTCGCCCGCCGCCAACAGCTTCTTGGCGGCGAATTCGGGTGAGGTATGCAGGTAAAGCGGCCGGCGGGTGCCATCGGCACCGATCAATTCGGTGGCGAAACCGGCCAAATGCGCCTCATTGCCAGGCGAAACGGCCAAAGCGCCGCATTCGACTTCGGTAAAGCCGTCGGCCTCGAAATGGGCCCGAAAAGCCTTTTTTATCAGGCCCCGTGCCGCCAGCGCCGGCCGCCGGTCGGCATGGCGGTGGGGCGCCCACCAGGGTGATCCCGTCTTGGCCAAAGCCTGCCGCTCCTGCTATACGCCCGTCTTCGCGGCCACGGGCCGCTTCGCTGCGGCAAGCCCGCCCGATCAGACGAGGAAATAAAAGTGGTTTCGGTTATCGCCAGCTCCGTGCGCAAAGGCAATGTCATCGAGAAGGACGGCAGGCTCTACATCGTCCTCAAGGCCGAAAGCTTCTTTCCCGGCAAAGGCACGCCGACGACCAGCATCGACATGCGGCGCATCGGCGACGGCGTGAAGGTGGTCGACCGCTACAAGACCACCGATAGCGTCGAACGCGCCTTCGTCGAGGAAAAGACCTATCAGTACCTCTACCAGGACGGCGAACACTATATCTGCATGGACCCGGAGAACTTCGAGCAGCTGCCGGTCGATTCCTCGGTGATCGGCGACCGCGCCCCGTACCTGCAGGAAAACATGGAAGTCACCCTGTCGCTGTTCAACGGCGTCGCGGTGGCGATCGAACTGCCGCAGCGCCTGACCTTCGAAGTGGTCGAGACCGAACCGGTGGTGAAGGGCCAGACCGCCTCGGGTTCATTCAAGCCGGCGCTTCTGTCCAACGGCGTGCGCACCATGGTGCCGACCCACATCGTGCCGGGCACCAAGGTCGTGGTGATGACCGAGGACGGCGCCTACATCGAGCGCGCCAAGGATTGATTTTCCGTCTTGCGGAAAAAGGAAAGGCCCGCGGGTTTCGCGGGCCTTTTTTTATTTGTGGGAAGCCTGGAGCCCCCTTCGTCCGCTTCGCGGCCACTTCCCCCACGCTCTACGTGCCTGAGGAGAAATGACCTCGCGCGCGGGGGCAGAAAATCAATCCGGGAACACCGCGACGATCTTCTCGAAAATCTCCGACCAGTGCTGGTCGATGAATTTGGTGAAGGCGGCGAAGGCAGATTTGACGTAGCCCTTGATCTCGGTTTCGAGCGCCCGCACTTCGGCCTTGGTCGGCGCGTGTTCGGCGAACTTCTTGGCGACATAGGCGCATGCCGCATTCACCACCCGGCGGATGATCTCCTCGTTGGCGAGGTTCGACGCCTCAAATCGGGCGCGCGCTTCGTCGAGACCGTGGAATACGGTCCCGGCCGACAGCCGGGCGGCGGCCGC
>NZ_JBWZET010000287.1:0-5150 GCF_056722145.1 Rhizomicrobium sp.
ATACGGTGATTGTCGACGAGATTCACGCCTTGGTGCCGACCAAGCGCGGGGCGCATCTGGCGCTGTCGCTGGAGCGACTGGAGGCGCTGACGCAAAGACGTCTGCAGCGCATCGGGCTCTCCGCCACCCAGCGGCCCCTCGAAGAAGTGGCGCGGTTTTTGGGCGGAGTGGAGAAGCAGGGACTGAGGACTGAGGGACTAAGGACTGAGGCACTCGGGACTGAAAACGAGAGCCTTGAGCAGGAAACGATGCCCATTCGGTATCGGCCTGTGACCATCGTAGATGCCAGCGCTAACAAGCAGTTAAAGCTGACCATTGAAGTTCCGGTTGGAGATATGGCACGCCTGGGCGAGCAGGAATATATCCCCAGCGGACCGGCTTCGCAGGCACCGCGCCGGGTCTCGATCTGGAACGCGATTCACCCGCGTTTGTTGGAGCTGATTCGCGATCGCAATTCGACCATTCTGTTCGTGAACAGCCGGCAGGTGGCCGAGCGGCTGGCCGGAGCACTGAACGAGCTGGCCGGCGAGCCCATTGCCCGGGCGCATCATGGGTCCCTGGCGGCGGCCCAACGCTCGGTCATCGAAGAGCAGTTGAAGGCGGGGCAAATTCGCGCCCTGTGCGCCACCTCCACGCTGGAGCTGGGCATCGACATGGGCGCGGTGGACCTCGTCATCCAGATCGAATCGCCGCCCTCGGTGGCCAGCGGCATGCAGCGTATCGGCCGCGCCGGGCACCATGTGGACGCGGTCAGCGAGGGGATCCTGTTTCCCAAGTACCGGGCCGACCTAGTGGCCTGCGCAGCCGTCACCCGCGCCATGCACGAGGGGCACATCGAGTCCACCCGCTATCCGCGCAACCCGCTCGACGTGCTGGCGCAGCAGTTGGTGGCGATGGTGGCGACGGGGACTAGGGCGCAGCGGAACACCATGGGTGCCCCATCCTTGGCGACAGCCAAGGGTGGGAAAGCACAAACTCGAACTCCGCGACAGATGTCGGGTGCCCCAGGTCTCGATTTTGAGACCTGGGAAACCGATGCGCAGAAAACAACCCTGGGTGCCCCCGGTCTCGACTTTGAGACCGGGGATACCGGGAACCCGGAACTCCAGGACATGAACATGGATGTTCGTCCCCAGTCCGAGTTTTCGGTCGATTCCCTCTACGATCTTGTCCGCGGCGCGGCACCGTTTGGAGGGCTGACCCGGCCGGCGTTCGAAGGCGTGCTGGACCTGCTTAGCGGCCGCTATCCCTCCGACGAGTTCGCCGAGCTGCGCCCGCGTCTCAACTGGGACCGCATCCGCAACGTAGTGACGGCGCGCGAGGGCGCCGGCCGGTTGGCGATCCTCAACGCCGGCACCATTCCCGACCGTGGCCTCTACGGCGTCTTCCTCGCTTACAACGATGGCAAGCCGGTGCGGGTCGGCGAGCTCGACGAGGAGATGGTCTTCGAGTCGCACCCCAACGAAACGTTCATCCTGGGCGCTTCGACGTGGCGCATCGTCGACATCACGCATGACCGCGTACTGGTGACGCCTGCGCCGGGCGAGCCGGGCAAAATGCCGTTCTGGAAGGGCGACGGGCCGGGTCGCCCGCTGGAGTTCGGCCGGCGCATCGGGGCCATGGTCCGCGAGCTGCGCGCGCTGCCCAAACCGGCTGCGCTGACGCGGCTGGTCACTGAGCACGATCTCGACCCCGGCGCGGCGGAGAACCTGATGCAGTTTCTCGCCGACCAGGAGGCCGCCACCGGCTCCGTGCCCGACGACCGCACCATCGTCGTCGAGCGCCTGCGCGACGAGCTGGGCGACTGGCGCGTCTGCGTGCTCACGCCCTTCGGCAGCCGCATTCATATTCCCTGGGCCATGGCGGTCAGTGCCCGGATTCGCGCCATGGGTGGCCCGGAAGTCGAGACGCTCTGGGGCGACGACGGCTTCGTACTGCGTTTCCCCGACACCGACGAGTCGCCCGACTCCGACTGGATTCTCGTTGAATCGGCGGAGGCCATGCAGCTCGTGCTGCGCCAGCTCGGCTCGACGGCGCTGTTCGCCGGGCGCTTCCGCGAGGCCGCAGGACGCGCTTTGTTGCTGCCGCGGCGCCGTGCCGATGCGCGCACGCCGCTGTGGCAGTTGCGCAAGCGCTCCTACGACCTGCTCAGCGTGGCCTCGCGCTACCCATCCTTTCCGCTGCTGCTGGAGGCCTATCGCGAGTGCCTTCGCGACGTCTTCGACATGCCGGCGCTCGTCGAAATCCTCAAGGAAATCGAAGAACGCAAGCTTCGCGTGCATTTCGTCGAGACCCGCAAGCCCTCGCCGTTTGCCGCTTCGCTGCTGTTCAGCTATGTGGCCAACTTCGTCTACGATGGCGACGCGCCGCTGGCCGAACGCCGCGCCCAGGCGCTGACCATCGATCAGGACCAGTTGCGCGAACTGCTGGGCGAGACCGATCTGCGTGAACTGCTGGATGCCGATGCCATTGCCGAAGTCGAAGAGGCGGCGCAGTGCCTGGCGGAGAACTATCGGGCGCGCTCGGCAGACGGCATCCACGACCTGTGCCTCAAGCTTGGCGACCTGTCGCGCGAAGAGCTGGCGCGGCGAGTCGTTTCCTCGGATCTTCTGCAACAGGTCGATCGCCTGATCCGCGCACGGCGCCTGCTGGAGTTGCGCATTGCCGGCGAGCGCCGCCTGATCGCCGCCGAAGATGCCGCGCGCTACCGCGACGGGCTGGGGATTCCGCTGCCGCCGGGGCTGGCCGCATCGCTGCTGGAGCCGGTAAAGCAGCCGGTGTTGGAGCTGGTGCGCCGGTTTGCGCGCACGCACGGGCCATTTACCCTGCGCGAGCCGGTGGAGCGCTTTGCTCTGGATGCGACGGCGGTGGAAGCCGCGCTGCGGCAACTGACCCACGACGGGCGCGTGCTGGAGGGCGGATTCCGCCCCGGCGGTCTGCATCGCGAGTGGTGCGACGTAGAGATTCTGCGCCAGATCCGGCGCAAGTCGCTGGCCAAACTGCGTAAGGAAGTGGAGCCGGTGGAGCAGCACACGCTGGCGCGGCTGCTGACGCACTGGCAGGGGCTGGTTACGCCGCGGCGCAGCGGACACGGCAACCTCGACGGCCTCTTGGACGCCATCGAGAACCTGCAGGGCGCGCCGCTGCCGGCGTCGCTCGTGGAGTCGTCGATTTTGCCGGCCCGCCTGGCCGACTACGCGCCGGCCGGCCTGGACACGCTGATTGCCGCCGGAGAAGTGGCGTGGGCGGGCGTCGAGCCGCTGGGCGAGCGCGACGGCCGCATTGCCCTCTTTTTAGCCGACAAATTGCCCCTGTTGGCGCAACGGAGGCCGCAGGTCGAGCCGCTCAGCGTGCGGGAAGAAAAGCTGCTGGCGGTGCTGGAAGCGACGGGGGCGAGCTTTTTCGATCCGCTGCATCAGGCCGCGGGCGGCGGCTACCCGGGCGAGTCGATCGATGCGCTGTGGAGCCTGGTATGGCGCGGGCTCGTCACCAACGACTCGCTGCACGCGCTGCGCGCCTATATCGCCAAACCGGAGAGTGCGCGGCAGCCTCGCCGAATGCATACGGGCATGGCGTTTCGCTCGCGCCGGACGACACCGCCGAACGCGCAGGGCCGCTGGTCGATGCTGGCGGTGAGATCGGATAATCCCGTGCTATCCCACCCTGGCCTTCCGGCCAGGATGGGGCACCCGGACGTCGTGCAGGCGCCGACGGCCACCGAGGCCAGTCACGCGCTGGCGCTGCAACTGCTCAACCGCTACGGCGTGCTGACGCGCGAGGCCGTCGCTGCAGAGAATGTGCCGGGCGGGTTTTCCGCGGTCTACGACGTGCTCAAGGCACTCGAAGAGAGCGGCCGCATCCGGCGCGGCTATTTTGTGGCTGGGCTGGGCGCGACGCAGTTTGCCCTGCCGGCCGCGGTGGACCTGTTGCGGCAGTTGCGCACTGCGCCGCCGGAAGAGAAGCCGGAGTTTGTGCAGCTTGCTGCGACGGACCCCGCGAATCCCTATGGTTCGATCCTGCGCTGGCCCGATCTACCGGTGGCCGAAGAAGACGCGGAGAGCGCGCCACGGGTGCTCACCCGCGCCGTGTATGCCGAAGTGGTGCTGCGCAACGGGCAACTGGTAGCCTGGCTGCGGCGCGGCAATCCCAACCTGCTGGCGTTTTTGCCGGCCGAAGAGCCCGAGCGCTCGCAAACGGCCGCGGGGCTGGCGCATTTCCTCGCCACCCGCGGCCAGGAGCGCATGAAAGCCGACGGCCGCCAGGGCGTGCTGATCACCACCATCAACGGGCAGCCGGTCACGGCGCACCCCATGGCGCGTTTCCTGATGGACGCAGGCTTCCATCACGGGCCGCTGGGTATGCACCTGCGGCGCATCCTGCTGCCGCCCGGCCAACATGCGTATGGGCCGCATACGGGCGAGGTGCAATAGCGAATGCCCGAAGGCGACACCATCTTTCGCACCGCCCGCACGCTGGCGCGCGCCCTGGGCGGCAAGCCGATCACCGGCTTCCGCTCGACATTCCCGTTCCTGACGCGCTTCAACGACGACACGCCGATTGTTGGGCAGACGGTCGGCGAGGTAGAGTCGCGCGGCAAATGGCTGCTCATTCATTTCTCCGGTGGCGGCACGCTGGCCACGCACATGCTCATGAACGGGAGCTGGCACATCTACCGGCCCGGCGAGCGCTGGCAGCAGCCCCGCATGAACATGCGCATCGTCATCGAGAACCGCGAATACATTGCAGTCGGCTTCAAGGTGCCGGTGGCGCGCATCTACTGCGGCGAAGCGCTCATGCGCGAGCGAAAGATTCCGCAGACTGAGATCGACGTGTTGCGCTCTGAGTTCGACGAGGACGGCGCGGTTGAGCGCGTGCTGGCCTGCCGCGAGGAAGAGATTGGCGACGTGCTGTTGCACCAGGAGGTGATGGCCGGCGTGGGCAATGTCTTTAAGTCAGAGGTGTGTTTCGTGACCGGCCTCAATCCCTTTCGCAAGGTGCAGACGCTCACGCGCGAGCAAGTCGTCCTCGCCGTTCACGCGGCGCGCAGACTGGTGAAAGCGAACGTGCTCGAAGACTCCGGCGAGACTATCGTGACCTACGGCGGGCGCCGTCGCCGCACCACGCACGAGTCGAATCCGGGCGAGAGCCTG
>NZ_JBWZET010000288.1:0-2723 GCF_056722145.1 Rhizomicrobium sp.
CCCCAGTGCTTCCCCGCGCATTTCGGCGAGGCGCGACAAGTTGGCAGTAGTCGAATTTATTTAACAAAAACAACAACTTAGATGGTGGGCGGTGAGAGTTTCGAACTCCCGACCCTCTCGGTGTAAACGAGATGCTCTACCGCTGAGCTAACCGCCCGTGCCGCCTCTCTTACACTACGATTCCGGCGCATCAAACCGGCGTGACCGCGCGGGCTTGAAGCTGTGTAACCTAGAGGTTACTGTAACCCATAGGTTACATGATCGAAGGGGGGGGAGACATGGACCAGGACGATCACGACGCCGAACGCGCCGTTCGCGCCAGCCTGCGCTGGCTGTGGCTGGGGTTCCTGCTGGCGGTGGCGGGGGACGCCGCGTATCTGTTGTTCAGCGTCCCGCTGATCGGCGTGTCGATCGCCTGCAATCTGATCGGCGCCCTGGTCCTGTTCGCAGCGAGCGCCAAGGCCGACGAAGCCGAATCCTATCCGCGCTACAGCCGCGACTTTGCCCTCCGGCGGTTCCGGCTGACATTGTTGGCCCTGCTGCTCTTTTCGGCGATGGGAGCAAAAGGCCTCGCCGGCGTCACGCTGACGGGTAGCGGCCAGGAAGTCCGGATTTTCATGGCCCTGATCATGTACGCCCTGGCGCCGCTGATCTTCCTCATCGGGCCGGGAGGCGACCACGACGAGGAACTCACTCGCAGCCAAATTGCGCGGGCGATGAAGATCGGCTACGCGGCGCTATTGGCGGCAGCACTCGTCGTGATCGGCGTTGCCATCGTGCTGCCGGCGCTGTTGATGCCGGCCATCGCATGGGGGCTCTATGGCGCGATCGCGGTGCCGATCGTCGCCTATGTTGTGCTCGACTGGTGCAGCGACCGGAACAACGATGTCTGAACGCCGGCTCGGCAATCGGCTGAAAGAGATACGCACGGCGAAAGGGCTGACCCAGACCGATCTGGCGGCCCTGGTCGGCGTCTCGCGCAAGACCATCAATACGGTGGAGAATTCGGTGTTCGTGCCGTCGACCATCCTGGCGCTGGCGCTGGCCAAGACGTTGAACGCGACCGTGGAAGAGCTGTTTTTCCTGATCGACGAGAACGATTGACACGGCTTGGACGCAATCGACGGCTAGGGTTCCGCGGTCCTTGGGGGGACAGGCGCCATGCGTTTAGCAAGTTTTGCCGTCGTGCTGCTTCTGACCGCTCCGGCATGTGCCGACCGTGCCAGCGAGGATGCGCTTCTGGCGAAGGCGCGCAGCACCTACTTGAACGACCCCGCGATGGAGAAAGCGGCCATTGCCGCGTCGCCAAAACGCGCAACGCGGACGGGCGCGACGCTTCGGCTTGAGCGGATCGGCCGGCCACTCACCCTCACCGACACGCGTGCGGCCTGCGATGATGACTCGCCGCGCTTCGATGCCGGCACCTGCGCCCGGTATGATCTCGTTGCCGACCTGCGCACCCGCCACGCCTATCTGGTGGTCAAGGGAGGTTATGAAGGCTGCGGCGATCTCTTGCTGATCGACGATCGCAGCGGACGGCAGACACTCTTCGCCGACGTGCCGACCTTTTCGCCGGATGGCGAGCGGCTGCTGATTCAGAACGAATGTGAGGCCGAAGGATCGGCCAGCGACAACCACCTCGAAATCTGGCGACGGCAGGCCGACGGCTGGGTGCTGGAATGGGCCTACACCGATGAAGCCGCGTATGCCGCCGATCCGGACCTGGAGCGCATCTTCCACAGCACCGTCGTAGCGTGGCAAGGCGACCGCATCGTGCTCGCCTTCAGCGACAGCGACGCCGGGCGGCACTGGACCGGCTCGCTCACCCGCATCGAAGGACGCTGGGTGTTGAAGGCCGGCAAACTGCAAAGCCCCTGAAACGCGAAACGGGACGCGCGAAGCCTTCCGCACGTCCCGCTGCTGAATTCTACCGATGCTAGTTCAAGGAATCCTTGAGCTGCTTGCCGGGGCGGAAGCGCGGCTGGCGTGACGGCTTGATGGTGATCTCTTCGCCGGTCTGCGGGTTGCGGCCCTTGCCGCCGGCGCGCGTGGCCACCACGAAAACGCCAAATCCGGTGAGGCGGACTTCGTCGCCGGCCTTGAGGGCGGCAGCGATCAGGTCGAACACGCCATCGACCGCCTTGGCCGCGTCGTTCTTAACGAGACCGGTGTGGTCCGCGAGTTTCTGGATCAGATCGTTCTTGTTCACAGGATTGGCTCCTTCAAGCGGCGTGCGCAAAGTCGTGCGCGGTTTTGCGCGGTATCATCGCGAACCCAGGAATCGCCGCGACGACTGGCGGGAATCTAGGGCCCCGCAGGCCCCGCGGGCAAGGACAACACGGCCCAAAACCCCGGGAACACCTACAAAAAAAGGCCGGATTCGGCCTTTTTTCCCCTTCCGGGAACGGGGCGGGTCCTCCGGCCGAGCAGTGCCCGGCCGGAAACCCTTTATGCATTAGTGGGTTACCACCGCATCCGCGTCCGCGTCGGGCGCCGCGGCCGCTGCGGCAACTTCCGGTTCGACCCATTCGATCGGCTCGGGCTCGCGGGCCAGCGCGACTTTCAGGACCTCGCCGACCTTCGCCACCGGCACGATCTTCAGCGCCGTTTTGACGTTGTCGGGAATTTCTTCGAGGTCCTTCTCGTTCTCCTGCGGGATCAGCACCGTCTTGATGCCGGCCCGAAGCGCCGCCAGCAGCTTCTCCTTCAAGCCGCCGATCGGC
>NZ_JBWZET010000289.1:0-3847 GCF_056722145.1 Rhizomicrobium sp.
GTCGTTGACGGCCGGGCCCTCGCTTTGCGGCTTGGGTCGCGACGCCATCTGCGCCGCCGCCTCGCCGCCGACCACGAACCCCTCCAGCGATTGCGCACCCGCCTCGCCGACAAAACTCAACATGATCGCAGCAACCGCCGCCCACCAGACGCGAACCATGACGCCCCCCCAAAAAATCGCTGGCAGTGTAGCGGAAATCCGAGGCCGGCGTGAAAGTCCGACACCGCGGCGAACCGTCCCCGGCTTGCGATGACGGGATGAAAAGATCCAAGCTGCCCGGACATGACATCGATGCACGATCAACGCCGAACGACGAAAAGGCTGACATTGCGGCCACCGACGGCGTCCGACTTGAGCTTCGAAACAGAGCTGCCCGCGCGTCCTTTTCTGCCCCCGCGGGCGAGACGATCTCGACGCTCGCATTAAGACCGTGGGGGAAGTGTCATCCGTAGCCGCAGGCGAGGGATAACGAAGGGGGCTCGCGAAACGCCGAAGCCCCCTTCGTTCGTCTTCGCTTCGCTAGGCCGAACACTTCCCCCACGGTCTATCAGCAGGCGGATAAGTCTCCTCGCCCGCGGGGGCAGAAAACGCAGCCGCCTCGCGGGGGCAGCGGCGCTAAATCCCCTGCCCCTCCACATCGCGCGAGAGGCCGTCGATGTGGCGCTGCAGGCCTTCCAGCTGGGGATCGAGGGCGATGGCGCGGCGGTACAGCTTCAAGGCTTCGCCCTTCTGGCCGAAGTCCTCCAGCATCTGACCGAGCTCGAACAGGGCCGCGAAATGGCGTGGGTTGAGGTCGACGGCCTTCTGCAGCGACACCAGCGCCGCGCCGTCGTCCCCGGCGTCCTGCTGCAGCAACGCGCGGCGATGCCAGCCCTCGGCGAAGCGGGGGGCGAGCGCGGTAACTTCGTCGAGGAGGTGGCGGGCAACCGGCTTGTTGCCGGCGGTCAAGGCGGCTTCGGCCCGGGTCATCAACAGATCGATGGAGGGGCTGCCGCTCCTGAGGAACGTCGCCAGAATCTGGGCTTCGAGCGGTTTGGCGTCTTCAGCCGTCTCAACCGTCTTGAGATCGGCGAACAACTTATCCACAGGCTCGGCCGGCGGCCCGCCAGCCAGCGCTCCCTGGACCAGGGGCAACAGCAACGCCAGGGCTGTAAGAACCTTCCGCATGGCGCAACGCTAAACCACCCGGCGGTGCGCCGGGTAGTCGAATGTCCGTTTAATGGCCTGGAATTAACCCTGGCGCGCCTTGAAACGGGGGTTCTTCTTGTTGATGACGTAGGTGCGGCCGCGGCGCCGGATCACGCGACAGTCCTTGTCGCGCTTCTTGAGCGAGCGGAGCGAGTTGCGGATCTTCATGGCACGCCTTTTGAAACTGCGGAAACTGCGGATTGGCCCCGCCGAGGAGGCGCGGTTCTAGTCGGCGGGGATTGGGGTGTCAACTGTGCGGATTCCGTCGCAAATGGTCGCGATTGCCATGCTATCAAGGGCCCGGCGGTACTGTCCCAAATTGGGTGAGGGGGCGCAATAAAAGTGCGTAGCATTGTTCTGTTTCTGGCCTATGTCCTGAGTCTGGTCATCATGGCCGCCGCTTATGGGGCTTCCGGGGCGCCGATTCCGGTTCCGACGCCATCGCCGCTGCCGGAAATGCAGGCCGAAGACGCCGCCTTCGCCGCGTTTCTGAAGGATTTCCGCGCGCCGGCGCTGGCCGCCGGAATCACGGCGGAAACCTATGATGCGGCGACCCGGACGATCAGCCGCAACCAGCGCATTTCCGACCACAATCTGAATCAGCCCGAGTTCGCGGCCCCGATCTGGCAGTACCTCGATAACGCCGTCTCGCCCGAGCGCATCCGCAACGGCCGCGCGCTGCTGGCCGGCGACGCCGACATCCTGGCGCGGGTCGAATCCCGCTTCCATGTGCCGCCGGAAATCCTGGTATCGATCTGGGGCAACGAGAGCGACTACGGCCGCGGCATGGGCCACTACAACATGTTCGAGGCGCTGGCGACGCTGGCATATGGTGGCCCGCGCACCGACTATGCCCGGCCCCAATTGCTGGCGGCGCTGAAGATGATGCAGCGCGAGAATTACGCCGCCTCCGACATGACGAGTTCGTGGGCCGGCGCCTTCGGCCAGACCCAGTTCGTGCCGACGACCTTCCTCAGCGAGGCGGTCGATGGCGACGGCGACGGCAAAATCGACTTGTGGCGCAATCCCGCCGATGCCCTGGCCTCCACCGCCAACGTGATCGCCGCCGCCGGCTGGGTGAACGGCAAGCCGTGGGGCTATGAAGTGGTGCTGCCGGCGGGCTTTGCCTACGACGAGGCCGATCTCGATATCGTCAAGCCGGTCGCCGCCTGGAGGCGACTGGGCGTGAAAATGACTGCCGGAGCGGAGCTCGCCGCTGCCGACCAGCCGGCCTCGATTTATCTGCCGGCCGGCGCCAGTGGCCCGGCCTTCCTGGTGTTCCCGAATTTCAAGGTCGTGCTCAAGTACAACAACGCCGCCTCCTATGCGCTGGCGGTATGCTTGCTCGCCGATCAGTTGAAGGGCCTTCCCGCCGTTATGGCGACGTGGCCGCGCGGGCTTACCCCGCTCAATCGCGACGAACGGCTGGCCTTGCAAACCTCGCTGCAAACGCTCGGCTTCGATATCGGCAAGCCCGACGGCCTGATCGGCGCCAAATCGCGCGCCGCCGTGCGCGGCTGGCAGAAGGCCCATGCCCTGCCCGCCGACGGCTACGCCACCGCAGACCTCCTCGCCCGCATCGCCAGCGAAGCGCACAACAGGCTGGCGGATAAATAGCGGCGCGGGATTATCGCACATGCGACACCAGTCTCGGTGTCATCGCCCGCCAAATGCGGGCGGCCCAGATCGCGTTGCTCCGCCGCTGCCGTGAGCTCTCGGCTTTTTCTGCAACATCTGTCCTGACGAGACCTGGATGGCCCGCAGTCGCGGGCCATGACAACGTTCACCCGACGTGCGCGATGAAATGGCAGGCCTTGCCGCCGCGCCGCACCGCCTCCACGAACTCGACTTTCACCGGTCGCCTCAGTGCGGTTTCGAAAATCGCCTGATGGGCGGCGCGCAAGGATTCGCAGTGCATGTCGCGGGCGCGCACCGGCCCCGCGCAGTCGAACTACCGCTGCGTTATCGCGAACCATCTCGCTTGCGCGAGGGCAGCCTTGCGGGGCGCGGCCGGGGCGCCTAAGGAACCTCGCCGTTCGCATGTGATTTCGTCGATGCACGACCCCCTTCAGCTATTCAGCCTGTTCTTTCTGGCGCTTGTCGCCGGCACCATCGATGCCATGGCGGGAGGCGGCGGCCTGCTCACCATCCCCGGGCTGATGGCCACCGGCCTGCCGCCGGTGACGGCACTCGCCACCAACAAATTCCAGGCAATCTTCTCGCCGATGAGCGCGGCCTATCATTTCTGGCGCAATGGGCGCCTGCCGGTGCTGAAGCGCTGGAAGCCGGCGCTGTTGTCGATGATGGGTGCGAGCCTTGGCGCCGCCAGCCTCACCTTCGTCGATCCCTCGATCCTGAAGCAGATGGTGCCGTTCCTCTTGATCGCGATCTGCGGCTGGCTGCTGATGAGCGAGGACCTCGGCAAGAAGCCCCGGCCCGCGCGGGTGACGTTCGCGACCCTGGCAGTCACGCTGGTGCCGCTGGTGGGCTTTTACGACGGCTTCTTCGGGCCCGGCACCGGCACCTTCTTCGCCATGGGCATGGTCGGGCTCGGCGGCCTGGCGCTCGACCAGGCGACGGTGGAAGCCAAGCTCTACAATTTCATGAGCAACCTCGGCGCCCTGATCTTCTTCCTCTTCACCGGCCACATCGTCTGGAT
>NZ_JBWZET010000290.1:0-5786 GCF_056722145.1 Rhizomicrobium sp.
GCGGCAAGAACCGTCGAGGCGCTCTGGGCCGCCGTCGCCGACGCACTTCACACCTTCACATCCGAGGAATGCCTCAACTACTTCGTCAGCTGCGGGTACGATCCGGAATGATCGGAAAACGCTCTAGGGCAACACGCCATGCCCCAGCATGCTGTGGCCGCGCTGACACATGTTTATCGGAAAGCAGAATAATCAGTCGGCGCGCTTGCGGCGGCGGCCGGATTTGCGGTCGACGAGGGCGTGCGCCAGCGTGTGCTGCTCAAGAATCTCGGCGCTGGCGTCGCGCACGTTGAGCAGCACGCGGCGGATGGCGCAGGTGGTTTCATCATCGCAGTCGTCGCATTTGCGATAGGCGGTGCGGCTGGCGCAGGGGCTGAGGGCCAGCGGCCCATCGATGACGCGCAGAACTTCCGCAAAGGAAATGTCTTCCGGCTTGCGGCCGAGAATGTAGCCGCCGAACTTGCCGCGCATGCTGTGGACGATGCCGCGCCGCTTCATTTCGAGCAGGATCTGTTCGAGGAATTTGCGCGGCACGCTCGCCTGGGCGGCGATGTCGGCGATCATCACCGGTTCGGTGCCCTGATGTTCGCCGAGGACGAAAAGCGCCTTGAGGGCATATTTGGCTTTTTGCGACAGCATCTGCGACGGCCCCGGATCAATACTACAATATACATCGTGTAAATGGCGGAAGATAGCAACCGTTGTGGACGAACGCGCTCCGATCGGCAATGCTTCGACCATGGCTTGGCGGGCGTGTGCGGTTATCGTTGCGGCAGTGATGGTTGGCGCGCAGGGCCAGCCGGTGGAGACGGTCGTGGTCAGTGCGGCTCCGCCCGATCCGGTCGGCACGGCGGCGTTTTCCAGCGTTCGTCTCGGCACGGATGAACTCCGTATCTCGCCCCAGCTCGACGATGCGCTGGGGCAGGTGCCGGGGGTGTCGCTGTTCCGGCGCAACTCGTCGCTGTCGGCCAATCCGACGACGCAAGGCGTATCGCTGCGCGCCATCGCGCCGTCGGCGGCGGGGCGGGCGCTGGTCACCCTCGATGGCGTGCCGATGAACGATCCTTTCGGCGGCTGGGTGATTTTCTCGTCGCTGCCGCCGGAGGATATCGGCGCGGCCGAAATCGTGCGCGGTGCCGGCGCGGGGCCGTATGGAGCCGGCGCGCTGACCGGCGTGATTGCGCTCCAGGAAAACAGCCGTATCGATGTCAGCGCTTCGGGCGGCGAGCTCGGTCAGCGCCGGATTGCGGCGGCGGGCGGAACTGATCTCGGCGGGATTGCGCTCTATGCCAGTGCGGCGCGCGCTGCCTCCGATGGCTGGGTGCCGATTTCCCAATCTCAGCGTGGCGCCGCCGACAATACTCTCACCGTCGATGCCATGAGCGGCTCGTTGCGCCTGCAATTTGAACCGGAGGCGGGCACGCTGGTGTCGGCGCGCGTCGCCGCCTATCGCGAGGCCCGTCATTCCGGCACGGTCGGCACCTGGTCGCGCACCGATGGCACCATCGCCAGCCTCACCGTGGCCCATCCCGCCCACGGCGACGATCTCGGCTGGCGCTTGCAGGCGTGGGTGCATGTCAGCGATTTCGCGCAAAGCTCGGCCAGCATTTCGCCTGACCGCAACACCGCGACGCCGTCGAACCTGCAGAACGCGACGCCCGCGACCGGTTGGGGCGGCAATGCGGCGCTACGCGGCGAGGGGTTCGTCGATTGGGAGATCGGCGGCGATATCCGGGCGGCGCGCGGCAACGCCCACGAGTTCGCCTCGTATCAATCCGGCGCCTTCACGATCGGCCGCGTCTCCGGTGGCGATAGCGTCGTCGGTGGCGTCTATGCCGAAGGCGCGCACCACAGCGGCGCGTGGCTTGTCACGGTCGGCGTCCGCGCCGATGCGTGGCAGAGTTCGAACGGCCATGTCGTGCAGACGACACTGGCGACCGGAGCGGCCACGACGCAAACCTATTCCTCGCGCTCCGGCCTGCTACCCACCGCCCGCGCCGGGGTGCGCTATGGCGACGACGCGTTTTATCTGCGCACCGCCGCCTACAAAGGCTTTCGCGCGCCGTCGCTCAACGAACTCTATCGCCCGTTTCGTCTCGGCAACAACGTGACGGAAGCCAATCCGGCGCTCGCACCGGAAACGCTTTCGGGGGTGGAGATCGGCGCCGGCGGCGCGTTTGGCGATGTCACCTGGGACCTGACGGCGTTCTTCAACCGCCTCCACGCCGCGGTCACCAACGTCACGGTCGGCACCGGTCCCGGCACCTTTCCCGGCGCCGGTTTCGTGCCCGCGGGGGGATTGCTGATCCAGCGCCGCAACGTCGGCGACATCAATGCACCGGGCCTCGAAGGCGAGGTCGCTTATGCCACCGGCCCGCTGAAACTCACCGCAGCGTTCGATCTCCTCGATCAGCGCGTGCATGGCGGCAGCGAGGCGCCGCAACTGACCGGCAAGCGTCCGGCCCAGGCCCCGCGCGCCACAGTCACCGGCGGCCTCGATCTCGACCTCGATCCGGTTACGGCATCCGCCACGTTGCGATATGAAAGCAACCGCTTCAGCGACGACGCCAACGCGTTGCGGCTTGGATCGGCGGTGGTGGCCGGCGCCCGGCTCAGTTACGCGTTCGGCAACGGCCTTGCCGCTTTCGTCGCCGCCGACAATCTGTTCGACGCCCGCGTCGCCACCACGATGACGGCCGACGGCATTGCCAGCCTCGATGCGCCCCGCCTCGTCACCGCCGGTGTCACCTTCGTCCGCTAGGCACAGGTCACATTGGTTAAAATGTAAGCTTGTGTATCGCGCTCGGCGCCGTCAAACATTCCCAAACATTCTCGACACCGATGGGTGACATGCCGCTGGTAGCAAGCGGGCATGGACGCCCTTCGTCAAACCCCGCTCGCGCTCGGGCGGTCGCTGTGCGAGAACGGCTTTGCCGCGCTCGATCAGGGCGATTTCGCTGTCGCCGAGCATCAGTTCCGCACCTCGCTGCAATATGTGCCGAACCATCCGATCGCGATGGCGGGGCTCGGGATTGCGCGCGTGCACCTGGGCTGGGCGGGCGAGGGGCTGGTGCTGTTGGCGCGCGCGGCCGCGGCGGCGCCGAACGAGGCCTTCATCGCCCACGCTTATGGCGAATCCCTGTGCCGGATGGAGCGTTGGCGCGAGGCGGTGCCGCCGCTCGAACGGGCGATTGCGCTGCGCACCGGTTTTGTCGAGGCCCACACTGCGCTCGGCAATGCGCTCGGCGCGCTCGGCCGCAGCAATGAAGCGGCGGCGCACTACCGCACGGCGATCGCGATCAACCCGAACTTGCCGGAGCCGCACAACAATCTCGGTCTCGTGCTGGCCGCGCAGGCGCGTCACGACGAAGCGCTGGAACAGTACCGCGCCGCGCTGGCGTTGCGCCCCGATTACGGCGATGCCCGGCTCAATCTCGGTCTGTCGCTGCTCGAATTGAAGCGGCCGGCGGAGGCGCTCGCCGCTTTCGCCGCGCTCGGCAGCGACCCTCGCGCCGCGCTCGGACGCGGCAGTGCGCTGCAAGGCCTGGGCCGTATGGACGAAGCGCGCGCCGCCTTCGCCGAGGCCGCTCGCCGCAATCCGGATGACCCGCAGGCGCTGAAGGCATTTGCCGACAGCCGCACGCTGACGCCCGGCGATCCCGCGATTGCGCAGATGGAAGCGCTGCTGCCGCGCGAATTCGAACCGATGGCGCGCGCGTCGCTGCATTTCGCGTTGTTCAAGGCCTATGACGACACCGCCCGCTTCGACGAAGCCGCCCGCCAACTCGTCACGGCCAATCGCGTCTGGCGCCCGCACGTCGCCTACAATGAAAAGGCCGAGCTGAATTCGCTGGCGCGCATCGCCGAACTGTTCACGCCCGAATTGCTGCAGCGTCCTGCCGTCGAGGCCGACGAAACGGCAGTGTTCGTCGTCGGCATGCCGCGCTCCGGCACGTCGCTGGTGGAGCAGATTCTGGCCAGCCACCCGGCGGTGCATGGCGCCGGCGAGCTTGGCGATCTTGGTCTGGTCGCGACCGGCGGTTACACGCCCGACAAGCGATCGTTGGCAAAGCTGATCAATGATCCCGACGCGTTGCGCACCGTCGCCAAGGAATATCTCGGCCGCCTCCACGCCCTGGCGCCTGAGGCCGTGCGCATAATCGACAAGATGCCGGCCAATTTCATGTTCATCGGCCTGATCCGCTTGGCGCTGCCGGGCGCCCGCATCGTCCACGTCCGCCGCAATCCGCTCGACACCTGTTTTTCGTGCTATGCGCAACTCTTCCGCGGCGCGCTCAATTACAGCTACGACCAGGGCGAACTCGGCCGCTTCTATCGCGCCTACGACAAGCTGATGGCGCATTGGCGTGCCGTGCTGCCGGCGGGGGCGATGCTGGAGATCGATTACGAAGCGCTGGTCGGCGATTTCCCCAGCGCGGCGCGCCGGCTGGTCGCCTATTGCGGCCTCGATTGGGACGAGGATTGTGCCGCCTTCCATACCAACCCGCGCCCGGTCCACACCGCCAGTGCCTTCCAGGTGCGCGCGCCGCTCTATGCCACCAGCCTCAACCGTGCCGCGCCCTATCAGAGCCACCTCGGCGAACTGAAGCGCGCCCTCGGCATTTGATACCGGCTTGCGTTACCGCAGAGGTATTTTGATCAGCCGACCATCGATCGCTGGGCCGGAGCATCCTGCGCTAAGACCTCATTCAATTGCGCGATCAGCAGATCCTCAGGAACCGGCTTGGTGAGATAGGGCACGCGCAGCGCGGCCGCCATTTGCGCAATTGCCGGGCTGCCGCGTCCGGTGATCAGCAGGGCTGGCGTGGCGTTTGCTCGCTGCTGCATCAACGACACCAGTTCCAAGCCGCTCATGCCGGGCATGTTGTGGTCGACGATCAGGCAGTCATGCTGTTCGCCCGTATACAGCAGAAACTCATTGGCATTCTCATATACGCGAACCGAATAGCCATAGGTTTCGAGCATCGCGCGGGTGGAATCGCGAACCGCTTCGTCGTCGTCGATGACTGCCACTACGATGGGCATGGCGCCGTCAATCCTATAAGTATGCATTCTCCATAGAACCAAAAATACACGTCGAATCAAGACCTTAACTGCTAATAAGGCACCGATTTTGCCAGTGTCGCCAATAGCGGTAATTGCACCAACCGCGTAATCAGCTTATAAGGAGCATATGGCGTCTGTTGAGTAAGTATCGCCTCCAAAAAGGAGCCGGCATGAAGTCGTCATCGCGCGAAGAGCGTTTGCAGATAATGCTGACCGCCGACGAGTTGGAAGCGCTCGATACCTGGCGCTTCAAGTCGCGCATGCCCAGCCGCGCCTCGGCGGTTCGGGAACTGCTGCGCCGCGGTCTGGCCTCCGCTGGATTTCTGACCGCCGAGCAGGGAACCCAGTCCCGCGACTTCGGCGTCATTGCATCGGAAGAATAGCCGGCACGTTCGGACGAGATCACGTCGTTCATCTTTCCTCCCCCCGCGCCGACAAACCCTTTCCACCGCACCGCCGGCAAAAAAGCGGGGGAGGTGGCGCTGAAAGCGACGGAGGGGGGACCGATCCGGCGCTAAAACGTTCTGCCCTCCGGGCCTGATGGGCCACTTCCCCCGCTGTTTCGGCGGCGTGCCACTGTCTTGATTTGAGCATCGCGGGAGATGGGCCGTAGCTGAGCCCCGCCCCCGCAAGCACGACGATATACAGGACCCGCATGCGTGCGTGTGCGCTGCGGACAAGGCTGGCGAAGACGTGTGCCTTGTTCGTGCGGTCTGGGG
>NZ_JBWZET010000291.1:0-9077 GCF_056722145.1 Rhizomicrobium sp.
GATGCGCCCAAGGAAGAGATCACCACCCAGGATCGCCGCCAGGTGACGCTCAACGTGTTCGCGCGCTGGCGCATCGTCAATCCTCTGGTCTATTCGGCGCAGCAGGATTCCAACATCGCGGCCGACAATCTGAAATCGATCCTGTCGTCGAATTTGCGCGGCGTGCTCGCCACCGAGGCCTTCGCGGCGCTGTCGTCGGAGCGGCGCTCGGCGCTGATGGCGCGCATCCGCGACCGCATGAACGTCGATGCCCGCCAGTTCGGCGTCCGGATTGTGGACGTGCGCATCCGCCGGCTCGATCTGCCGTCCGACGCCAGCGACGCGATCTACCAGCGCATGAAAAAGGATCTCGAGCGGCAGGCCGCCAAGTACCGCGCCGAAGGCGACGCCGCCGCCCAGGTGATCCGCGCCCAGGCCGATCATGAGGTGACGGTGATCAAGGCCGAAGCCACCGCCAAGGCCGCCGTGATCAAGGGCGAGGGCGATGCCATCCGCATCGAGAAGACCGCCGCCGCCGCCAGCCAGGACCCGGCCTTCTATGCCTTCTGGCGCACCATGCAGGCGTGGCAGGAAACCCTCGGCCCCAACACCACGGTGATCCTGTCGCCCAAGAGCGAGTTCCTCAAATACATGGGCGAGGGTCCCGGAACTGCCGGTCGGCACAAGTAGCCCATCCGGGCAGCGGCGTGGTGCCGCGCCGGTCGGTCGGCGAATAAGCCTATAAATGCTCGGTGGGTCGCGTTGTGCGAGGGGGGCATGGACAAGGCCGAAATCTATCAGACGCTGGAAGACGAAGCCCGCGGCCGCGCCGCCGGCGAACGCAATCCCATCGCCAACGCCGCCAATTTCGCGGCGCTGATGTGGCAGCATCTGCCCGACATCAACTGGGCCGGTTTCTATTTCAAGAAGGGGCGCTGGCTGGTGCTCGGACCCTTCATGGGCAGGCCGGCCTGCACCCGGCTGCAAGTCGGGCTCGGGGTCTGCGGCAGCGCGGTCGCCGACGGCAAAACCCTGATCGTCCCCGACGTGCACAAATTCCCCGGCCACGTCGCCTGCGATGCCGCCTCCAATTCGGAGCTGGTGGTGCCGCTGTTCAAATACACCACCATCATCGGCGTCATCGACATCGACAGCCCCACCATCGGCCGCTTCGACGAGGCTGACGCCAAAGGCATCGAATCCTTGGCCCGCCTGTTCCTGCTGCGCAGCGATGATGTGGTCTGATGGACGTGAAGTGGTGACCGGTGCGCATTCGCGAGAAATCGGCTAACCCGTTGAAATAAAACAAGCCAATTCACTTGACATTAACGTGAGGCATGGCAATCTAATCGCCGTTGCGGGTAGGTAAATCCGAACCGCATTGCAATTTTTTTGTGCGGGAGGCGTGGTGACACGTCTCCCGCTTTTCGTTTTCGGGGGGCACCATGACACGGGTTTGCGTGTTTGTGGACGGGGAAAACCTTCGTCACAATATCTGTGATCTCTTTTCGCCGGACTATTTCGATAAGCGCGACTACCTCCCGGAGAACGCGCGCTGGGGAGATTTCTTTGATAAACTTGTGGCGCAGGCAACAGACGGCGAAGGCAAGCGCGTTCGAACGTATTGGTATGCCATCGATCTAGTTGACCCTTACCCCTTTGTTCTCAAACGCGAGCGGCAGAACGACGTCGCCTTCGACGAATGGGTGGCTCGGAACGAACGCGTACTGAAGAGCTCCGGCAAGTGGGCGGCAACTGCGGGGCCTGACAAATATCGAAATCTCGCTGCGATCCACGACGCGATGTGGGCGGAACGCGAACGGATAAAACATCGCTTTGAAGGATTTCACGTAATCCAAAACCGGATTGCGCAGATCAATAGAGCCGTAGAATTCCGGCGTTCAGGCGGCATCAGCTATAATCTTCTAACGCGAGAACTTGGCTCCGAAAAGACCGTCGACGCGAACCTTTCCATCGACGTCGTCCTCTTGAAAGACAATTACGATACAGCGCTCATCGTATCTGGTGACCAAGATTACGTCCCGGCGGTTCAGGCGGCGAAGAACTTCGGCAGACATGCGGTAAATGTTGCCTTCCTCGATAAGAACGGGTCACTGCTGCCCGGCGGAGCAAAGCGCCTGAACGAACGGACCGATTGGAGCATCGCTGTTTCGTTCGATGAGTTCAGGGAAATGTTGGGTCTGTCGGAAGCGATCGCCACCTGAGCGTCCTCGGCGCAAATGGCCGTAATGGGAATAATTTCATACCACTCGTGACGAATTTGCCGCTGAAGATAAATTCATGTGATCGGCGGCGCCGCCTCTTTGCTTCACAGGAGGCCCGCTTATGCTGTAGGCACTCCGTTGCAGTCAGGGGCTGTTCGACGATGTCGTGGCGTTCGCCGGTATTCGCTTATTTTTGCGCATTTTTCTTGTGTTTTCCGGCAATCGCGCGGCCGGCGCCGGAGAGTTTCGCCGATCTGTCGGCGCAGCTGTTGCCGACCGTCGTCAACATCTCCACGACTCAGACCCTGAAATCGACACAGCGCGGCGTCATTCCCGAAGCGCCTCCCGGTTCGCCGCTGGAGGACCTTTATCGCCAGTGGTTCGGGTCCAAGCCGGGACAGCCGCGGAAGGTGTCCTCGCTCGGCTCCGGCTTCGTCATCGATCCGTCGGGGCTGATCGTCACCAACAACCACGTCATCGTCGATGCCGACCAGATCACCGTCACGCTCAACGACGGCACCTCGCTGCCGGCCAAGGTGATCGGGCGCGACGACAAGACCGATCTGGCGCTGCTCAAGGTCAACCCGCGCCATCCCTTGCCGACCGCCCATTTTGGCGATTCCGACAAGGCGCGCATCGGTGATTGGGTGATTGCCATCGGCAACCCGTTCGGCCTCGGCTCGACGGTCACCGCCGGCATCGTCTCGGCGCGCAACCGCAATATCGAATCCGGTCCTTACGACGAGTTCCTGCAGACCGACGCGCCGATCAACCGCGGCAATTCCGGCGGGCCGCTGTTCGACATGACCGGCAGCGTCGTCGGCATCAATTCGGCGATCTATTCGCCGTCGGGCGGTTCGGTCGGCATCGGCTTCGCCATTCCCTCCAATCTGGCGCGCGATATCCTCGGGCAGCTGCGCCAGTTCGGGCAGGTGCGGCGCGGCTGGGTCGGGGTCAACATCCAGCAGGTGACGCCCGATCTCGCCGAGGGCCTCGGCCTTCCCGGCGCGATGGGGGCGCTGGTCGGCAACGTCACCCAGGGCGGTCCCGCCGATCAGGCCGGCATCAAGACCCGCGACGTCATCCTCAGCTTTGACGGCAAGAAGATTCCCGACGCCCGCACCCTGTCGCGCATCGCCGCGGGCACCCCGATCGGCAAGACGGTGAATGTCGAAGTGCTGCGCGGCCGCCAGCATCTCAATCTGCATCTGACGGTGCAGAAGCTCTCGGAGCCGTCCAAACCGCAGCGCGGGGCGCCGCCCAAGCCGCGCAAGACTTCGCAGCTCGGCCTGTCGCTGTCGCCGCTTGATGCCGGCGTGCGCGCGCAGTTCCAGGTGCCCGGCGGTGTTGCTGGCGTGGTGGTGACCGACGTCGATCCCGACAGCTCGGCGTATGAGAAAAACGTCCGCGCCGGCGATGTCATCGTTGCGGTGCAGGATCAGCCGGTGAGGACCCCCGGCGAGCTGCAGCAGCGCGTCGCCAGCGACCTCAAGAGCGGCCGCCATGTGGAGGTGCTGCTGGTCAACCGCGCCGGTTCGCTGACCTATGTGGCGTTGCGGTTTTAGTGCTCTTCTGCCCCGCGCGCGAGGTAATGTCTCCGTTCGCAGTTTGAGCGTGGGGACGTGGTCCAGGCGACAAAAGCTTTGCGCCCGCGGCAGCAGAAAGGGCTAGAGCATCGGACGTTCAAGCGAGATCATTCTTTCCTCCCCCGCGATGCTCAAATCATGACGGTGGCACGCCGCCGAAACAGCGGGGGAGGAAAGATGAACGACGTCATCTCGTCTGAATGTTCGTTGCTCTAGCCCACAATCTCCCCGTCGGAATACCCCTGCAGATACAGCACGGCGCGCAGATCATTGTGTGTGATGGCGAAGCGCGCGCCCTCGCGCACCAGGGGCTTGGCGTGGAAGGCGATACCCAGTCCACCGCTTTGGCCGGCGCGCTGGATCATGGCGAGATCGTTGGCGCCGTCACCAATGGCGAGCGCATCCGCCGCCTCAAGCCCGAACCGCTGAAGCCCGTGTTCGAGCGCCTCCAGCTTGGCTTCGCGCCCGAGGATCGGTTCGCCGACCGTGCCCGCCAGCCTGTCGCCGTCGATATCGAGCGTGTTGGACTGATGCTCGTCGAACCCGGCATCGTCCTTGACGCGCGCGGTGAACCAGGTGAAGCCGCCGGAGACCAGCAGTGTTTTGGCGCCGTGCGCCTTCATGGTGGCGACCAGTTCGCGCGCCCCCGGGATCAGTTTCACCTTGTCGCGGTAAACCTGTTCCAGCGCCGCGACCGGCAATCCCTTTAATAGCCCGACCCGTTCGCGCAACGCGCCTTCGAAGGCGATCTCGCCGCGCATGGCGCGTTCGGTGATGGCGGCGATCTTGGGCCCGATGCCGGCGATGGCCGCGAGTTCATCCAGGCATTCGCAGGCAACGATGGTCGATTCCATGTCGGAGACGAGCAGCTTTTTGCGCCGCCCGGCGCTCGCCATCACGTTGATATCGGCGTTGGCGTTGCCTACAGCGGCCCGCGCCGCGGCCAGCATCGCGTCCGGATCGCCGTCGAAGCCGATGTCGAAGGCGCGGCCGTCCGACAGCCACACGACCCCGCCGAACCGTGCCAGCGTGGTTGCCAAGGCGCCGGCATCCTGTGCGATAACGTTGAGTACAAAGGAGAATCGCATTGCCGCCACGTCCTTACGATGCCGTGCTTATTGCAGGCCCGACTGCCAGCGGCAAGTCGCACGCCGCGCTCGCCTTGGCCGAGGCGCAGAACGGCGTCGTCATCAATGCCGATTCGATGCAGGTCTATCGCGAGGTGCGGGTCTTGTCGGCACGGCCGTCGGAGGCCGATCTCGCCCGCGCGCCGCATCTTCTCTACGGCCACGTCGCGGCGACCGAGCATTATTCGGTCGGACGTTATCAGGCCGATGCGGCGGCGGCCCTCGCCGAGGCGCAGGCGGCGAACCGGTTGCCGATCTTCGTCGGCGGCACCGGGCTTTATTTCACCGCGCTGACCGAGGGGCTAGCCGAAATCCCGCCGGTTCCGGCGGCGATCCGCGAGGCGACGCGCGAGCGCCTCAAACGGCTCGGCGTTGCCGGGCTGCATGCCGCGCTTGCCGCTCGCGATCCAGCGACAGCGGCGGGCCTCAGGCCGACCGATCCGCAGCGGGTGTCGCGCGCCTGGGAAGTGCTGGAAGCGACCGGCCGGCCGCTGTCGCAGTGGCAGAAAGAGACCAGCACGCCGGTGCTAGCGGGATTGCGGCTGTCGCGGCTGGTGCTCGATCCCGAGCGGGGTGTGCTGCGCGAGCGCATCGCGGTGCGTTTCGAGGCGATGCTGGCGGCGGGGGCGATGGCGGAAGCGGCGGCCCTCAGCACCCTCGATCCGGTTCTGCCGGCGGCCAAGATTTTGGGATTGCGCCAATTGTGCGCGTTGGCTGAGGGCGCGCTCAGCCGGGACGAAGCGGTCCGCTTGGCCGTCACCGCCACCCGGCAGTTCGCCAAACGGCAGGTGACCTGGTTCCGCCACCGCATGGCCGACTGGCCGCGCCAGGGCGTGCACCCATAAGTTGCACAAAGGTTGACGCTGCGTCGCTTCGGTTGTAGACCAACCTCCATCACAACTTGTAGTTAGTACCCGGTTTGGGAGTTTCCCTCACCAACGGAGATCACCCCATGTCAAAAAGCATCGACATTGAAATCGTTGTCGATACCGTCACCTTGCTTGCCAGTTATCCGAGCCCGAGTACGGATCCGGCCCATCCGACCGGCATCCAGCACAACGGCTTCGCGTACATGATTGCGCAGGCGGCCTATGTCCAGAGCGGGCAGGCCACCGGCGATCTGGCGGTCAATGCGCTGGTCAACGACACCATCCGCTGGCGCAGCCTGTCGCTGTCGGGCAATACCGACAACAGCGCCGTCCTCTACGACATCCGCTGGTTCAAGGGTGAGCACGTCACCACGGAACCGACGCAAGCGATCATTTCGCAGCCTTACGTGCCGCTGCCGATTCTGGTGAAGGGCCAGCAGACCAATCCGCCGACGTTCAGCGCGGTGTTGGCCAACGACTATTTCAACCAGGTCAACGTGTGTGGCCACGGCACCGAAAACTACATGGTGTTCTTCTATCTCACGATCCAGGACCCCAAGACCGGCAAGCCGGTGCTGAAGGGGTACTACTATTGGGATCCGGCGATCATCGTTCCGTAATCGCTACGAAATCTCGGGCGGTTTGCGGCATCGCGAGGTGCCGCAAACGGCATGTCCAGCAAACGCGAGGAGGATGCTGTGACCGCGATCGTCGATCTCGAACTTGCCGTCGATACCGAAACCCTCGTCGCCGACTATCCCCACCTCAGCGGCGATCCCAATCATCCGACGATGCTTTGCAGCGGCATCTGCTATCTGGTTGGTCCGCCGTCCACGGTCGCCAAAGGGCAGGCGAGCGATCGCTTGAAGCTGAAGGTGGTGCCTTCGGAAGATGCGCCGCTGGGCGTGCTGCGCTGGCGGGCGATTTCCTTGACTGGCAACAACGAAGCCGCCGTGACCCTTTATGCCATGCGCTCGATGCAAGCGCCGGGCGTGGTGACGGGGGTGCTGGGCAACTTCCAGCCGATCGTCGACGACGTCGAAGCGCCGTTGCCGATTCTGGTCAATGGCAGCAACACCGACCCACCGAGCTTCACCGTCACGCCGTTCGAGGATTATTTTGTCGAGGCTCAGGTGCAGGCGTTGGGAAAGGTAGATGTGCAGTTCAGCTTCTACCTGACGGTCCCGGACCCGCAGAACGGCAAGCCGAAAATGCTCGGCTATTGCTCCTGGGCGGCGCTGATGACCTTGGCGGTGGGGTGACCCTGCAACGCCATTTGCAAGAATATTTCTCTTCTGCGACAAACTTTCGTCGAAAATTGCTTGACGGACCTGGATTCGATCCATAGTTTGCGCCCACCGCAAAAGGATTACCCTGTGTTCGCAAGGACGGACGTAGTACTTAGGAAGCCGCACTCCGGCCCGGGTTAACCGGTCCCGGCAGGGCGGCTTCATGCGGAAAAGGGGCGGCAACGCCCCTTTCGCTTTTTCGGATTGTTGAGGACCGGCAGAAAAACGAGCGCATCCAACAAATGGAAACCGAACACGGTTAAAACGCGCGGACAGATTCAGGACGAGACGATGATCCCTTCGATAAAGGAAATGACTGGCGCCGAAATGGTGATCCAGGCGCTCAAGGACCACGGCGTCGAACATATTTTCGGCTATCCCGGCGGGGCCGTGCTGCCGATCTATGACGCGCTGTTCGCCGCCTCGAACGAACTCGTCCATGTCCTCGTCCGTCACGAGCAGGGGGCGGTGCATGCCGCCGAAGGCTATGCCCGTTCCACCGGCAAGTGCGGCGTGGCGCTGGTCACCTCCGGCCCCGGTGCCACCAATGCGGTGACCGGGATTGCCGATGCGCTGCTCGATTCGATTCCGATCGTCGTCCTGTCGGGGCAGGTCGCCACCCATCTGATCGGCACCGACGCCTTTCAGGAATGCGATACCGTCGGCATCACCCGGCCGTGCACCAAGCACAACTGGCTGGTCAAGGACATCGCCGACCTGCCGCGCATCCTGCACGAGGCGTTCCAGATCGCGACCACGGGCCGTCCCGGTCCGGTGGTGGTCGACATCCCGAAGGACATCCAGTTCAAGAAAGGTTTCTACGTCGAGCCCGACAGCGTCACCCATCGCACCTATCGCCCGCCGTTCGAGGCCGACAGCGATGCGATTGCGCAGGCCGTGACGCTGATGGCCAATGCCAAGAAGCCGATCTTCTACACCGGCGGCGGCATCATCAACGCCGGCCCGGCGGCGTCCGAGCATTTGCGCGAACTCGTCGAACTGACCGGCTTTCCCGTCACCTCCACCTTGATGGGGCTGGGCGCCTATCCCGCCTCGGGCGACAAATGGCTCGGCATGCTCGGCATGCACGGCACCTTCGAAGCCAACAACGCGATGCATGATTGCGACGTGATGATCTGCCTCGGCGCCCGTTTCGACGACCGCGTCACCGGCCGCATCGATGCGTTTTCGCCGGGATCGAAAAAGATTCACGTCGATATCGACCCGTCGCAGATCAACAAGAACATTCGCGTCGATCTGCCGATCATCGCCGACGCGGGCCAGGCGATCATCGCCATGCTGAGGGTGTGGAAGCAGAAGGAGTGCCGCTCCGACAAGAAGGCGCTGGCCGAATGGTGGGAGCAGATCGAACGCTGGCGCGCCAAGAAATGCCTCACCTACAAGCAGAACGGCCACGGCATCAAACCGCAATACGCCATCGATCGCCTCTATCAGCTGACCAAGGACCGCGACACCTACATCACCACCGAAGTCGGCCAGCACCAGATGTGGGCGGCGCAGCGCTATCATTTCGAAAAGCCCAATCGCTGGATGACCTCGGGCGGGCTCGGCACCATGGGCTACGGCATTCCCGCCGCGCTCGGCGTGCAGCTTGCCCACCGCGACAGCCTCGTCATCGACATCGCCGGCGAGGGCAGCGTCCAGATGACGATGCAGGAAATGGCGACGGCGGTGCAGAACAATCTGCCGATCAAGATCTTCATCGTGAACAACCGCTATCTCGGCATGGTGCGCCAATGGCAGCAATTGCTGCACGGCGGGCGCTACTCCCATTCCTATTCCGAGACGCTGCCCGATTTCGTCAAGATGGCGGACGCCTTCGGCTGCATCGGCATCCGCTGCGACAAGCCGGAAGAGCTCGATGCCGCGATCCTCAAGATGATCGACAGTCCGCGCCCTGTGCTGTTCGACTGCATCGTCGACCAGATGGAGAATTGCTATCCGATGATCCCATCGGGCGCGCCGCACAACGAAATGATCC
>NZ_JBWZET010000292.1:0-14074 GCF_056722145.1 Rhizomicrobium sp.
CCTCATGGTGGCGCTGCTGCATGGTGCGGCGGTGTTCGTATTTCTTCATGCGCTGATCATCGAGCGTGAACCGGCCAAACGGTCGGCCGACGAACACGAAACCCAGATCACGCTGACCCGCGAGCCGCCCGCCCCGCCGCCGCGCAAACGCCGATTGCCGGCCGCCAGCGGATCGGGCGCGATCACGCCCGCGCCGTTCTTCAATCCGTATACGTTCCAGACGCCATCGGTGCTGTCGCAACAGGTTGATGGTATCGCGATGGCGCTGGCCACCTGCGATCCGGGACGCTACGATAAAGCCTCGCGGGAAGTGCGCAACCTCTGCGATCGCATTGGACTTGCGCTCAAGGACGATCCCGGCCATTTCGGCGTCGTATCGGATGTGTCCGATCCCCAACATTGGCAGCGAGAACTTGCCCGGCGCGAGGCACCGTACCTCGCGCCCTGCATGTCGCCGAACGGCGTCGATGTTCTTTATACCCTGTCGTGCCTCTACGAAAACGTCTTCATCGGCTACAAACCCGAACACCGCAGAGGCTATTCGCAGTAGCTACTTGTCCTTCACCGTGATCTTCACGCTCGGTGGCGGCACGGCGGGGACGGCGCGCCAGTCGCGGGCGCATTGCACGACATAGGGCAAGTACCCGCGCGGGCTTTCGCAGAAGTACCAGTTGGCGACTTGCGGTGGGCCGGATTGATTTTTACCCGGCGCAGTCACCGGCACCGGCACGAAACCCGCCGGGCACGCGGTCACATAGGGGAAGAACGCCTTCTTCTCCTCGCACCATTGCCAATCGGAGAAACTCATCGGCGCGGCGGTCCCGGGCGGCGGCGGCGAGATCGGAATGCGCGCCCACGGGTGGCTACAGTCCTTCACATAGGGATAGTAGCCGTCCGGCGCGTCACAGTAGTACCAGAAACCGACGACGCCCATCGGCATCTCGCCCGGCATCCCGGCCGGCGGGCTGTCGTCGTCATCATCGGACGTATCGGGGTAATACGGCGGATACGGATAATAGTAGGGCGGCCACGGATACGGCCACGTCATCGGCACCGGATAGGGATAGATCACCCCACCCCGGCCGTGACCGTCGTGATGACGGAAACCGCCGCGCTGCCCATGCCCCCCAGGCGGTCCGCCGTGCCCGGAGCGCGCCGCCAGCGAACGGTCGCCTGATTGTACCGAATTGTCGTCAGACGGCGTTGTCGTCTTGCCCGAAAACGCGAAGGCGGTTCCCGACACCAGCAACACGGCGGCAACTATGGCGAGACAGTTCCGCATGACCGAAATCCCTTCGATGGCCGTTGCAATTTTAACCTCCCCCACGGCACGCCCGCCACTGCCGCGCGATTACATCCGCGTTACATCGCGCCTCATTGCATTGCCGCCGGCGTGGCGCTTTGGTGCGCTCATGACTGACCGACCGCCCGAAGACTACCGCCAGCGCCAGCGCGCCAACCTGATCGTGCTGGCGGTCGTGGCCGTGCTGATCCTCGGCACCGTCGGGCTGATGGTGTCGCTGCATCACGGCATCAAACGCGAAAGCTGCTTCGCCGCCGGCCACCACACCTGCGCCCCGATTTCGGAAGAGCAACAGTAGGGTTCACGCGCAGAGGCGCGTGATACCGTCTTGGTCCGACCAGCGCGATTGCCCTATGGTGGGGATCGCAATCGAATCTCCTGGTACCATGAAAATCGCCACTTGGAATGTGAACTCGGTCAAGGCGCGGATCGATACGGTGACGGCGTGGCTGAAGGATGCCGCGCCCGATGTCGTCTGCCTGCAGGAGATCAAATGCGTCGACGAAGCGTTTCCGCGCGGCGTCTTCGAAGACCTCGGCTACAACTGCGCGATCCACGGCCAGAAGACCTACAACGGCGTCGCCATCCTGTCGAAGCGCCCGCTGGAGGACGTCAGCCGCGGCCTCCCCGGTGGTGATGGCCCAAATGGCCCCGACCTGCACGCCCGCTATGTGGAAGCGGTGGTCACCGGCCAGCGCGGCACTCTTCGCGTCGCATCGGTGTACGCCCCCAACGGCAATCCGCTCGGCTCGGACAAGTTCGAATTCAAGCAGAGCTGGATGCAGCGCCTGCGCACCCGAGCCGCGGAAATTCTGTCCTATGAAGAACCAGCGGCGCTGATGGGCGATTTCAACGTCATTCCGACCGACGACGATTGCCACGATCCCGCCGCGTGGCGCAACGATGCGCTGTTACAGCCGCAAAGCCAGGCGGCGCTGCGCACCATCGAGCATCTCGGCTGGCAGGATGCGTTCCGCGCCTGCGACAGCCGCCCGCACCGCTTCACCTTCTGGGATTATCAGGCCGGCTCGTGGCAGAAGGACCACGGCATCCGCATCGATTTCGTGCTACTGTCGCCCCAGGCCACCGATCGCCTCAAGACCTGCACCATCGACAAGCGGGTGCGCGGCTGGGACAAGCCGTCCGACCATGTGCCGGTGGTGGCGGAGATCGATATCTAAGCTATCCGCCTGATACATCACGCCATTCCCGGGCTGAATTGCCGTTCGGGCAATTTCGAGCTATCACAGCGGCCTCGGCGGGGGGCCGCATGATTGTCATTGAATTCCTGTTGTTCGTGTTTTCATCCGGATTGTTCTGTCGCAAGAAATTCCGGAGGAATCTTTGGGCGAAGTACCTCGCCGGCGGCATTGCGACCGTTTCCTCGTTCCTGTTCGTGATTCACGCCTTCGATCCCAGCGCGCTGAACTGGTTTCCCACCAAACCCGCCGCGGCGGCGAAGTCTGCGGTGACGACCTCGCCGCCGGCGTCGCATCCGGCGCAGCAGGTCTATCTGCCGGCCCCGGACCCGAAGACCGTCGAAATCGAACACTGGCACGCCGCCATGCTGGCCGATACGCAGGATGCCTATCTCGAATTCCTCGCCCAATTTCCGTTCAGTGAGTTCGCGCCCGCCGCCAAGGCCCGCATCAAGACTTTGTCCGCAAAGCCAGCAGCGAATGCGACGCATGCATCTTTGCCGCCTGCGAGCCCCTTACCGGCCGCCGGCAATCCATAGGATGCACTAACCAGCCGATTGACAACCTGAGGTGGCAGCAACACGCTTTGCTGCGAGATTCGGCGCGAGGAAGCCGATGCCGCCTCCAGATCCCTTTCAGCCGCCGTCGCCAGAACCCAAGCAAGCCGTCGTCCTGATCCATGGCATGGGCGAACAGGAACCGATGGGAACCATCCGCGATTTCGTCAAAGCGGTGTGGGAGACTGACCCTGATCTGCGTCAAAAGCCGCCGCCGCACGAGACCTGGATCAAGCCCGACATCAGGACCGGCCTGCAGGAACTGAAGCGGATAACGACCAGGACCGCCGACGGTCCCGGCAACGACCCGGCCGGTTATCGCACTGATTTCTTCGAGCTTTATTGGGCCGATCTCAACAAAGGTTCGACCCTCTCCGAAATCGAGAACTGGATTTGCGGCCTGCTGCTGCGCAATCCCGTCAAACTGCTGCCGAGAAGCCTGTGGCCGGCCTGGGTTTTGCTGCTGCTGATCTGCGCCCTCGTACTCTATCTCGCCCTGTTGCCGGTGCTGGGTTCGAGCTTTGCCATTCCCTTTGCCAAACTCTCCCCTCACCCGCTCAGCAACGATGCCGTCAAACGCATCAACGATATCCTCACCTATGTTTTCGGCGCCGCGGCTGGCGTGGCGAGCCGCTGGATGCTCGCCAATATCGGCTGTGTCGTGAAATACACCAGCGCCAAGCCGCAGAATATCGCCGCCCGTAATGCCATTCGCAAACGCGGCCTTGAGCTTCTCGAAGCCCTGCACGACGGCACATATGAGCGCATCATCATCGTCGGCCACAGTCTCGGAACGATCCTCGGGTACGACCTGTTGTCATTGTTCTGGGGATCGCACACCGGCGGCCGCAGCTTCACGTTCGACCGCGAGGAACTGGCGCCGCTCATCGCCGTTGAACACGCTGCCAAGGAATTGCGTACGGCAGGCGACGAGGCGGCTCTGACCAGAGCCCAAACCCATTTCGACAATGCCCGCCGCGTGCTGGCACGCACATTGCGGACGCGTTCGTTGCCGTCGCAAGCCCCGGATCGGGCGCGGCGCTGGCTGATCACCGATTTCATCACCCTCGGCAGCCCGCTTACCTACAGCGAGTTCCTGCTCTATCCCGACAAGGAGGAATTCGATCGCCGCGTCAAAACCCGCGAAGTCGCAATCGCTCCGCCGGTGGAAGAGAAACTCGACAATCCGGCGATCCGCCGATTGGCCGACCAATGCGACCTGCCGCATGTCGCGGGCCTGCCCTACATCGGCATGGAGTTTCCCTTCCCGATGAAGTCCGCCGACGGCTCGGATGCGAAATTCTGGCAACTGCACTTCGCGTCGCAGTTTGCCGTCGTGCGCTGGACCAACATCTACGCGCCGTCGCATTGGTTCTATCTCAAGGGTGACGTGATCTCCGGTCCGCTGGCAAAGCGCTACGGTCCCGGCGTGCGCGACATCAACCTCGACAAGTCCCGTCAAACCAGGTGGTTTGCGCATACCAAATACTGGGCGCTCGACAAAGACGGCAACGCCACGCCGGCCGTGCAGGCTCTGCGGCAAGCGCTCAACCTCGGCTGCCGGAACGGGATTTAGCCGCGCTTCTGCGCCACCAGATCGATCAGCGCCGACATGCCTTTGTGACGGTCGCCTTCGCTCAGATCGGCGTCGTATTCGGACAGGGAGAGGATTTCCATGTCGGCGAATTCGCCTTCGAGCAGCGCTCGCGTGTAGAGGTTTTCCACCTCCGACGGCCCGCCGGTGCCGTATTCGAGCTGCTTCGGGCGATAGCCTTCCAGCAGCAGCAGGCCGCCGGGCTTCAGAACGTGTTTGATGCTTGCGAACATGCGGGCGCGTTCCGCGGGGCCGGTAAACTGGACGAAGATCGCCGCGACGACATCAAATCGCGGCGCGCCCCAATCCCAATTCATCAGGTCGACGCATTCGGTCTTGAGCGGCACGCCGACCTCGCCGGCAAGTCGCTGCGCCTTTTCGAGCGCGACCGGAGAAAAGTCGGTCGCCAGAACGTCGAGCCCGAGGCGCGCCAGGAAAACGCCGTTGCGCCCTTCCCCATCGGCGATGGCGAGCGCGTTCATGCCCGCTTTCAGCCGGTCGCGTTGCGACGCCAGAAACGCGTTCGGCTCGGTCCCGAACAGGTACTCCGCGCCGGAAAAACGCTCGTTCCAGAATGCTCGCTGATCGTTCATGTGATGGCCACCCGCTGACACGGCAGGTTGACTAGCACGCGCGTGCGCGTCTCGCCACATTCCTCAATTGCGCCGCATTCGCCACCTAACCAGACAACATGACGTTCGCACGCGCAATCGCGCTGGTGATGGTTATCGTTGCGGCAGCTCCGGCTGATGCCGAAAGCCTGATTTATCGCGTCGATTCCGCAACTGCTGTCATCTCCGGCAAGCGCATGATCATCACCGCCAAGGGCGCCGTGCGCAGCGGCGGCTGGGAGAAACCGCGGCTCGCCGTCCATCAGCGTGATCGCGCCCGCGGCGATGTCGAAATCGATTTCGTCGCCACGCCGCCCGGCGACAGCGCCACCGTCGTCCAGGGCTTGATGCCGGTGACCGTCCGCCTGACGACGCGCCTGCCCCGCAGCAGTATCGCCGCGGTGCGCGTCAATGCCGAGACCAACGTGGTCACCGCGCAGATCATCCCGCAAACGGATCGGGCGCGAACGGCGCGGAAGTGATCAGGCGGCGTCGGCAACGACACGGTTGCGGCCAGTGTTCTTGGCGGAATAAAGCGCCTGATCGGCGCGGCGCAGCAGCGCTTCCGACGTGTCGGCCGGTCCCATCGATCCGGCGATGCCGATCGAGATGGTGATGGCGAGCTGGTTGGGTGCGCGGCTGATGCGCACCGGGTTGGTCTCGATCGATTTGCGCAGCCGCTCGGCGATCGCATAGGCGAAGGCGACTTCGGTGTCGGGCATCACCACGACGAATTCTTCGCCGCCGTACCGGCAGGCGAGATCGCAGCCGCGGATGTTGGCGGTGATGCGGCGGGAAAATTCGCGCAGCACTTCGTCGCCGATGTCGTGGCCGTGAGTGTCGTTGACCGACTTGAAGAAGTCGATGTCCATGATGACGAACGACAGCTGCTTGCCGGTGCGATGCGCCTGTCCCACCAGATTATCCAGATGGCGCGTCATGAAGCGGCGATTGTGCAGGCCGGTGAGCCCGTCGGTGATCGCCATTTCGAGCGAAAGCTGCACGTTGTGGCGAAGCCGGTCGGCGTAGCGTTTCTTGCGCAGCTGGGTGCGCACCCGCGCCACCAGTTCGTTGGTATCGACGGGCCGCGTCAGGTAATCGTTGACGCCCATTTCCAGCGCCTGATGCAGCTTGCGCTTATCGCCGTCGGCGACCACCACCAGGATCGGCACATGCCGCCCCTCGGGCAGCGAACGCAGCTGCGAGCACAGCCTGAGGCCGTCGAAGCCGCGCATGCCGAGCGACACGATGATAAGGTCGAAATCGCCGCCGCGCACGCGCACCAGCGCCTCTTCGAAGGTGTCGACGCAGGCGACGTCGTTTTCCTTGCGCAGGGCATTGCCGAACCAGGCCGATGAGTCCGGCCGATCCTCGATCATCAGCACGCGCCCGGCGACGCCGGTTTCGCTGAACGAGGTCGAGGGATCGATCAGCCCCATCGACTGGCCGGTGGTTTCGCGCATGCGAAGCTCATCGGTCATCATCTTGAGGCGAACCAGCGAGCGCACGCGGGCGAACAGGGCGGCGTCGTCGACCGGCTTGGTGAGGAAATCGTCAGCACCGGCCTCGAGCCCGGTCACGCGATCCGACGGCTGGTCGAGCGCCGTGACCATCACCACGGGAATGTGGGCCGTGCGCGGATTGGATTTGATGCGGCGGCAGACTTCGAAACCGTCCATGCCGGGCATCATGACATCGAGCAGGATGATATCCGGATCGCACGCTTCCATCTTGCCGAGCGCCTCGGCGCCCGAATACGCCGTGACCACTTCGAAGTATTCGGCCGTCAGCCGGGCTTCGAGCAGCTTGACGTTGGCAAGTATGTCGTCAACGACCAGGACACGGGCCGTCATGGATCACCCGATGAAGCGGCGAACCGTATCCAGGAAACTGGTGACGGAGATCGGCTTCGAAATATAAGCTTCGCAACCACCCTGACGGATGACTTCCTCGTCGCCTTTCATGGCGAACGCGGTCACGGCGACGACGGGGATCGCCTTCAACGTGTCGTCTTCCTTGAGCCACTTGGTGACTTCCAGGCCCGATACTTCCGGCAGCTGGATGTCCATCAGGATCAAGTCGGGGCGGTGTTCGCGCGCGATGTCGAGCGCTTCCATGCCGTCCTTGGTCTGCAGGATGTTGTAACCGTGCGCATCGAGCAGGTCGTGGAAGAGCTTCATGTTCAGTTCGTTGTCCTCGACAATGAGAACGGTCTTGGCTTTCGCATCCATGAGAACTCTCCGGTCCACCCCTCGAAGCCTGCCGCACACCACCTGGTTGCGCGTACAGGACCCGACTCGATCGCAATCACGTTGCGTAGTATTAGTTGCCGAGTATTAACGCTCCCTTGACAATGACCGCCTGGAGCGGCCTTTTCGGCCGCAGTGGGCGCAATTGTGAGGACGGACGAGACATTGATACGGGACAAACTTACCCGGGAGCAGGCCGAAACCACGGCTTTGAACGGGCTGGCTTTCCTGGCGGCACAGCCGGAAGAGATCGAACGATTCTTGCGCAATTCCGGACTGGATGCCGCGGAACTTCGCCGGCGCGCCGCCGATCCCGACGTGCTGCGCGCGGTCCTGGAGTACATTCTCGCCGGCGACGCTACCACCACCGGCTTCTGCGCCGAGCAGGGGCTGCAGGCGCGCGACCTGCACGCCGCCAATCATGTGTTAAGTGCCGCCCGTGAAGTGTGACCTCACCTCTGCCATTGCCGCCATCACGCCCGGTCGCCCGCTGATCGTCACCGACGCCGACGGCGTGTTGCTGCAGTTCACCGGCTGCTTCGAGCGCTGGCTTGAGCGCCGCGGCCTGTTTCTCAACCTCACCCGCTACCGCTACGAAGGCGCGATCCGCCGGCGCGACGACCAATCGCGGCTGCTCGACGTCGAATGCTGGGCCTTGCTCGAGGAATACCGCGCCGAGCTCGACGATCTCGAAGCGGTCGACGGTGCGTGCGAGGCCTTGGCGGAATTGTCCAAAATCGCGAGCGTGGTCGTGCTGTCCAATGTCACCGCGTCTCAAGCCACGGCGCGCTTGCGCAATTTCGCCCGCCTCGGGCTTCCCTATCCGCTGATCGCCAACGATTGCGGCGGCGGCTATCTTGCCGACAAGGGAGCTGCGATGCGCGCCCTCGCCGCCCATGCCCGCGCCAAGGCGTTTTTCATCGACGACATCCCCTCCAACCTCGCCGACGTCGCCAAGGCGGCGCCCGACGTGACGCTGGTGCATGTCGTCGAAAGCGAGCCGCTGCGCCGGATGCTCGGCAACGGCTTCCACGCCCACTGCTATGCCAGGGATTGGACCGATGTGAAGCGGTTCATCCTGGAGGCGCTGGCCTGACATTTCTCCGCCCACGGGCGGCCGGCAGTCACGGCGCACCGCAACGGGAATTCCCCTCGCTGAATTTACGTTCGTAGCCGGAGACGTGATCGGCGGCTGTCGGGCGCTGGTGGTATATTGCGCGCATCGGCGGAGTGGTCAGGCGACGAAGGTCCGAAACCGCCGCGCGATGGAAGTTGGAGGCCGCATGCTGGGAACGTGCGGCCTCCAATTTTTTAGCCGATCCAGGTGATCGCGGCCGGCTTGCGCGGCACCGGCGGCGGGAAGGCGGTGGTGTGGCCGACGATGATGGCGGCGACCGGCGCGCAGCCCGGCGGCAGTTCAAGCGCCGCTTTTCCGTCCGGCGACGAGATGAAGGCTTGCGCCAGACCGATCCAGTTGGTGCCAAGCCCGGCGTCGCGTGCGGCCAGCATTAGGTTCTGCGCCGCCAGCGAACAGTTCACCGCCGCCCACGGGCCGTTCGAGGCGCTGGCGATGACGATCAGCGCGGGCGCGTTGTAAAGAATGTCGTAGGCCGGATTTTTCAGCCGCTCGATCCGGTCGCTCGGCGCCCCGCTGGCCTCCAGGGCCGCGATGGTAGCCGCCTTGCCTTCGCGGGAGACCCGCGCCAGCAACGCCTTGTCGCGGACGACGGTGAACAGCCACGGCTGCTCGTTCATTGCGCTCGGCGCCTGGATCGCGGTGTCGATCAGATGCCGCAGAATGTCTTCGCTGACGGGCTCATCGGTATACTGGCGCACGGCACGCCGCGCGCGGATGGCAGCATTGAGTTCCATGATGTCCTCTGAAAGCTCAAAAATGAAAGCAGTCCCGAGGTTAACACCCGCACGCGCGCCGCGACGTGCGCCGCATTGGCCACTGCGACAATTTCCGACTTCTGCGAAGTGTGACAGGCCTTAACCAATTCAACCCCGCGATTGCCTCGCGCGCCAAACAACGCGGCGATTATTGCCTCCGGCCTTGACTGTTCCGCTTTTGTTCCTTACATTGCGCGCCGGTGTTTGAAATGGTGATGACCGACAACGCAGGGCGCAAGCACGCGCTCGGCGGACGCTATGACGGAGCCTATTTGAGGATATAGGCCGTCGTCGCGAACGGTGAGATCAGCGGCGCGAGCAAGGTCATCAGCGACCAATAGGCGGTGCGCTGCACCCGCACGACATCGCCGGGATTGATCCGCGTGGTGTCGTCGGCGCGCAATTCGTGTTCGGCGGTTTCGCCCTGGTGCCGCACCCAAATGCTCGACGTGACCGCGCGATCGGTATAGCCGCCCGCCAGCGCGATCGCATTCGGCGCCGTCATGGCGTTGACATAGGCGTACTCGCCCGGCTTGGCGACTTCGCCGATGATGTAGAACGGACGGTAGGTGACGATCTCGATCGAAATTTTTGGACTGAGAAGGAAGCCGCCGCCGACAAAAGCGCTGCCGATGCGCTCTTCGAGCGCAAACGTCGTCAGGCCGGCCGCCTGCACCTGCCCCACCAGCGGCAGCCGCACGAAGCCCTGCCCGTCGATGGCAAAGTCGCCCGACAAATCGCCTTCGTTGAAGACCGTGACGCGCACCTTGTCGCCCGGCCCGAGGCGGTAGTCGTTCGCCGACCTCAGCCCCGCAACCGTGATGCGTTCCGGGGCGCGCGGTTCCGGCGAGACGGCCTGCGATGCCGGCGGGCTCGGCGCGACGTTGACGCGGGCCGTCGGCGCGGCCGACGGAATTTCCTCGGACGGCGGCGGCGGGGTCATGGTGGAGTAGCGCGGCATGCCTTCTGACGGCCGCAACGGAGCGGCGTCCGATGGCGACGGGCCGGCATGGGCATCCGCCAGCGACACCGGCGTGACGACCCGGGTGTCGCGCGCTTGCGCGTCGGCCGCAATCGCGCCGATGCAGTACGCCACCAGCGCCGCCAAACCGATCAAAAACGATTTCCAGCCCATGGGCTGAAATCTAGCCGTTCACCACTTTACGGATTGTTAAGCGGCGGACGTTTCCGCCCGCCGCTCCGACGTTTATTGCGCCAACCAATAGGACATCGGCGGATTGGGCCGCGCCACGAAGCATTGCCGGTCGAGGCGATAGAACTTGATCACCGACAACGCCATTTCGGCCGCGGCCTTGTCGCCACCGAAATCGAGCATGTATTGCGGCCCGTCGACGATCTTCCACGAACCGCCGATGTTCGCCAGCGTCGTCGACATCGGATTATTCCCGATGCAATCCTGGCCCGGCATATTGTTCTTCGGCACCGAACCGCCGGCTTTCCAATACATCATGGCGGCATGCGGTCGCCGGACGAAGCATTGCTGGCTGAGACCATAGGACTTGATCAGCTGCACGGCTCTGAAGGCGCCGGCTTGGTCGCTGCCGAAGTTGAGCAGAATGATCGACCCCGACATCACTTTCCAACCACCGAAGCCGTTGGCGGTGACGATACCGGTATTGAATCCGATGCAGTCCTCGGCGCCCAGCAGGATCGGATGCGGCAGGATCGGCTGCAGCGGCTGCGGGAAGGATGGCTGTACCGGTTGCGGCGGAATCGGCAACGGATGCGGCGCCGGCATCATCGGCGGCCACTTCGGCTGCAGCGGCAGCGGAATCGACGGCAGCTGCGGCATCGGGATCAGCGGCGGCAGGTACATCACGCGATGGAAATTGCCGCGGTACTCATAATCGCTGCGCCCGGAACCGTCGGTGAATTCGGTCAGCGCCTGGATCTTCATGCCGCCCGGACCGGGCCGCAGGATCACCAGTGTCCGCGCAAATCCGGGATTGAACGACGCCGTAACGATGTTGACGTCATGCTGGTTGAAGGTGTCGACGTATGGATGGCCCGGCACCACGCCCCAGTCGCAATCCGTCGGATAACATTGCGCCCAGACATGCACCATCACGCCGCCGGGGCCGCCCGGCATCACGACGACGCGCGTGATATCCGGCGTACTGCTGTCACTATTGACCCAGTTTCCAAGAAATTCGGGAATGCCGGCGCGTGCCGCTCCCGAGAACAATCCAAATAGCATAGCGGCCGCGAGCGCGCCGCGTTTGAAGTTGAGCGACATGTCGGATCACTCCCCAATAGCCCGGCACCCCCCTACCTGGCGCCGCAGCGGACTCGATCATAGCGCTCGCGCGATACGGGTGCGAGCCTGCCCGACATGGCGAATGTGTAATTTCCGTATTTCCGTACTTGTAAGGAGTGCTTCTCAAACTCGACTGAAAAATCAGGGTGCGAGGCTGCCGGTAAACGTCGTTACGCTCTGCGCCGGCACAACCCCGTTGAAGCCGCTCGCAACAACACCGGTCACCGCCACTGGCTCCAGGTTCATGGTCGGCGACGTCACATACGATTTGACGCCGGCAATGGAATTCTTTGGAAAGGTGAAATGAACCGCCACCGCTTGCATGAACGGATTGATGGCAACAACGGTGAAGGTTTTGCCGTCGGCACTGACGAATGCGACGGTGTTATCGCCCGGGCCGTTTACGGCTATACGCTTGTCGCCGGCGTGCACGAACCGGCTGAAATTGGCGATAGCCCAGTACCGCTTGGGCACCACCAACGCGCCATGCGCTGCACCATCCGACGGCGAAAGCACCCCCATGCTGCCGATCTGTGTGGTGAAACCCGGCGGAATGGTCTTGAAGATCGCGAAGCAATAAATCCACGCGGATGCATTGGCGTCGACAATGTCCTTGCGGATGTAGCGCGCGATTTTCAGTGCCGCAACGATGCTTGGATCATCGTCCTGATACGGCTGCATCAGGCTCATTTCGGTCATCCAGACCGGCTTGCCCGTTTGCCGGGATGCGTCCGCCATGATTTTCCGCCCGGGATCGTTCTCCGGCAGATAGGAATGTGAAGCCAGGATCGAGATCAGCTTGGCGGTATTGGCATCGTCAAGCGATGGTTTTAGGTGCTCCCAAGCGCCAGTCCAATTGGTGCCTTCGGAGGCGATGATTTTGGTGGTGAGATTACGCGCCTGAAGCGCCGCTGCCAGATACGGCAAGAAATCATGCATCTGCTGCGGCAGCCACAGACAATACGCCCATTTGGCCTTCACCCCGGGCTCGTTCTGCAGGCTGATATAGGAAATCTCGTGACCGATTCCCTTCCAATAGACGAGGTAATCGGCGAGATATGCAGCGTACTGACCATAGTCGTCGGGATTGATGTAAAAGCCTTGCGGCTGCAGGTCGGTTCGCCATATGCGCCAGGCCGGCGGCGGCGTAAACGGCACGGCATAGAGTGTAGGATTGGCGCGGGCGAATACCGGCGCCAGTGCGGCGCGCTGCTGCTTGATGCCGTCGTCATCGGCCCAATCGTAATGGCCGCCTCCGACCGGCTTCGCCAGCGGTGTGACTGTCAGCCGAACAATACCGAGGGTCGGCGGCATGGCGCGCATGTTGCGCTGGCCGAACAGCAGATCGTAGGCGCGATTGCGATCGTCGGCGGACGAAATCGTTGCAAACAGATCGTTGGCGATCAGGTTGAATCCCGCGCCGAAGCCTTCCATCACCTGGAAACTTCGCGACGGCAAGATTTGAAATTCGACAGGCTCCGCTTGAACTCCGGAAATCGCCACAAGTACCGCCGCGATGATCCCCGCAAACGTGAAATGCCGCATATCCATCCCCCGATCTGCCCCACGCAATGGTAGCGCCAGTCATGGCAGAGAAAACCAGCACCGAGTTCACATGACAGCAGTTTCACCGCGCGTTCATGCGTTCTAGCCACACGCCGCCACCCCATCGGGGGCCGAAACCTGCCGCACCACAACTTCAATCTCCATCGCCTTGAATCGCCACTCGGTCGTTTGCGGTACCAACTCGACGGCCGATTGCGTGACAGCGATTTCGACCGTGATCGCGGCCCCAAGCCGGCAAACGACGCGTTTCATACCAAATAGCGATTTGTCCGCCCCGTCTTTGAAGTCCGTCGCCGCGAAGGTGTAGGCCTGATAACCGTGCCAGTTGCCTGGCGGATCGAGCAGATTGGGCGAATCGTCGGCGGCATCGGCGCGCTGTACGACCAGCACGAGGTCGGCGATTGTGCCGTGAACGGTCGGCACGGCATCGAGATGCAGCTTGTAAGTGGCCCCGTCTTTCGCCTTGACCAGCGTAGCCGCCTGGGCCGGATAATTCAGTGTCGCCACATCAGGGTTCTGGGCTGGATGCCTGACATGCTTCGGCGGCGCGGCAAACGCGGGAAACAGCAGCAAAACGCCGATCAAAACCGCAGCCCGCATGACGCCGCGCCCCCGGTATGAAGGACATACCTTAGCACGGATTCCGCCACGATGGCGGATTGTCGGCTATTCGCAGACCGGCCTGCCGCGGACGATCCGCCCGCTCTTCAACGCAACCTCGATCGTCAAGGTCCTGAATTGCAGCGTGGCCGGGTCTTTGCTCGGCACTACGACGGCGTTCTTTACCGTAATCGTGGTCTCCAGACCGGTGGCGTCGCGGCAGA
>NZ_JBWZET010000293.1:0-4445 GCF_056722145.1 Rhizomicrobium sp.
GGCATTGCCAACATGCAGACCGCGTCGCTGTTCAACATCGGCGTCCAGCTCACCGCGCCGCGCTGGGTCACGGCCCGCGCGCTGTCGCTCTATTCGTCGTCGATCACCGGCGGCGTCGCCATCGGCGCCTGGTTCTGGGGGCAGGTCGCCGCGCATTATGGCATCACCTTCGCATTGGCGACTTCGGGCGGCATTGCCGCCGCCACAGCGCTGCTCGGCATCGTCATGCCGCTGCCGCGCGATGAGGATATCGACACCGAACAAGTGCCGATCGGCGCCGAACCGCAAGTCGCGCTCGGCCTGTCGATGCGCTCCGGGCCGATCGTGGTCGAGGTTGAATACGACGTCGATCCCGAAGAGGCCCGCGCCTTCTACGAGGTTGCGCGTCACCTCCAGAAAGTGCGCTTGCGCAACGGCGGGTTTGACTGGTCGATCGCGCGCGACATTGCCGATACCGCGATCTGGACCGAGCGTTATCACTGCCCGACCTGGGGCGACTACCTGCGGATGCGCGATCGCTACACCCAGTCCGATCTCGATATCCAGCAAGCCGCGGATGGCTACAACCGCAAACCCGGCGAACGCCGCGTCCGCCGCTGGCTCGAACGGCCCTACGGTTCGGTGCGCTACAAGGCGGACTCGCCCGATCCCAAGACCGGCCTGCTCGGCTACATCGGCCTTTGAACACGCGTTCAGTTGCAGAAATGCAACGGTAACTGGCCGATTTGGAAATTTGCAGTCTGTCCGGACAATTCATCGTTGCCAATCATCCGCCATGGCCTAGCGTGAGGATCGAGCGGTTGTGAACGAGCGCCTTAACGGCGTGCACGAACCGTTTGAGGATCAAGCCCGGCAATGGCCAGGCGAAGGGAGGTCAGGATGTCGATCAATCATTTCCGCTTGCGCACGTCGCTGTTCGGTCTGCTGGGCGGGGTCATGCTCGCCCCCGCCCCCGTGCTGGCCCAGGCCGCACCGCAAGCCGTCGCGCCCACCGACGAAATCGTCGTCACGGCCCAGCGTCGCGAGGAAAAGCAGGTCGATGTGCCGATCACGATCACCGCGATCGGCGGGCAGGCACTGGCGACCGCCAACGTCCAGACGCTTTCAGACATCACCAAGCTCACGCCAGGCCTGCGATTCGACAACGCCAGCGCGTTCTTCCAGCCGACGATTCGCGGTGTCGGTACGCCGGTGACGACCTCGGGCGGCGGCACCAACGTCGGCATCTACGTCGACGGGTTCTATTCGCCCAATCCGCTCGCCAACGAGTTCCAGTTCCTCAATGTCCAGAGCGTGCAGGTGCTCAAGGGCCCGCAAGGCACGCTGTTCGGCCACAACACCACCGGCGGTGCCATCGTGGTGCAGACCGCCGATCCCAGCACGACGACGAAGCTTGACGCCAAGATTTCCTATGGCCGCTTCAACGAATTGCGCGCGCAGGCTTATGCCTCCACCGGGCTGACCAAGGACATCGCGTTCGATATCGAGGGCCTGTACTCGCGCGGCGACGGCTATTTGACCAACATCCAGACCAACGACAACAAGGTGGGACAGTTCGAGGACTGGACCATCCGCACCGGCATCAAGGCCCAGGTGACCGACAATGTCTCGGTCATGGTTCGCTATACGCACGCCCACGTCAACGATCCTACGCCCGCGCTGGTCAACAGCTACACCGGCCCCGACATCGCCGCCGGTTATCCGTTCTTCGCGGTCCCCGGGCAATATACCTTCGATCCGCGCCTGGTCGCCAACGGCACCAAGCCCGGCGAGAAACTGTTCATCCACACCAACTCCGATGTGGTCCAGGGCACGATCAAGGCCGATCTCGGTTTTGCGAACTTCACCTCGTATACGCAGTATCGCAAGGAGAAGGTCGATTCGCTGATCTCGCTGGATTATTCCGGTGTCGAAGCGTTCGGCCTCGGCCTGCCGAACGACAACAAGACCTTCACCCAGGAACTGCTGCTCAGCTCGAAGGCCGGCTCGCGCCTGCAGTGGACTGCCGGCATGTTCTACATGAACAACCGCGACACCTACATCACCACGATCGGCTACAGCGGCGACAACGTGCTCAGCCCGGCGGTGCGCCTCGGCGGTTCGAGCACCACCACGGTCAACCTTTCGGGCTTCCTCGACGCCACCTACGAGGTCGTCGATCACCTGTTCCTGACTGCCGGCGTCCGCTATTCGCACGATCAGGTCAAGGACGCCTATTGGAACACCCGCTTTCTCGCGCCGACCTACACCGATGCCTCCGGCACCGTTCACTCGGCGCCCGGCGGCGTCGTGCCGGTGCCCGATATCTCGAGCAACCATGCCACGCCGCGCGTCGTGGTCCGTTACAAGCCCGACGACCATTCGAGCATCTATGCCTCGTTCGCGCGCGGCTACAAGGCGGCGATCATTGACGTTGGCGGCTCGTGCCAGAATGCCGCGCCCGCATTCGGCAATCCGTCCTACACGTGCAACCCGATCCAGCCCGAGACGATCGACGCTTACGAAGTCGGCTACAAGTTCGATAACCACACATTCTCGTTCGACCTTTCAGGGTTCTACTACAATTACCGGAACTTGCAGGTATCGGCTTACCTTAGCGGCACGGCGTTCATTCTCAATGCCGCCAGCTCGCACATCTATGGGCTTGACGGCCAGTTCACCGCCCGCCTGAACGAGCATTTCGACCTCTCGGCAGGGGCGGCCTGGACTCATGCCCGCTTCGTCGAATTCGACAACGCCCCGGTCTATGTGCCCTGCGTTCCGGCGATCGGCGCAGCGGCGTGCGGCGCCAACGGCATCAGCTTCCTCGTTCCGGGCACCACGCTCAAGAATTCGACGATGGAGCGCACCCCCGAGTTCACCGGCAACATCACTGCGCGCTACAAGCAGGACCTGTGGAACGGAAAGGCCGTATTGTCGGGCAACCTCAACTACACCAGCAAGCTCTATTTCGGTTATTCGGGCAACCAGTTCCCGCAGAACGGCTATGCCACGCTCGATCTGCGCGCCGAATGGACCGATCCCAGCCAACGCTACACGATTGCCGTTTTCGGCACCAACGTCACCAATACGAAGTACAAGACCGAGGTCCAGGCGACCAATTTCGGCATCGGCTCCAACTGGGCCAAGCCGATTTCATATGGCTTTGAACTTGGCGTGAAGTTCTGAGCCGATCAGCCTGAATGGCAAAGGGCGCGGGAGGGAAACCCCTCGCGCCCTTTCCATGTCAGCGTCCCGCAACCCGCTCCGCCATCGACACCAGCCGCCGCGCCTGTTCCAGGTGCAGCAGCTCGGCCATCTTGCCGTCCACCTGGATCGCGCCCTTGCCGGCATTTTCCGGCAGCGCGAACGCCGCGATCACCGCTGCCGCGCGTTCCAGTTCGGCTTCGGAAGGGTTGAACACTGCGTTGGCCACTTCCACTTGCGCCGGATGGATCAGCGATTTGCCGTCGAACCCATAGAGCAGCCCCTGCCGCGCCTCGGCCTCGAACACGGCCAGGTCGCGGAATTCGTTGCACACCCCATCGAGGATCGCCACGCCATGCGCCCGCGCCGCGCATACGGCCAGGCTCAGCAACGGCAGGAACGGCGTCCGCTCCGGCGTCGCTTGCGCGCGCATTTCCTTGGCCAGGTCGTTGGTGCCCATGATCCACAGTGACAGCCGGGTATCGCGCGCGCAGGCGGCAATCGCATCGAGCTGGGCGATCGAGGCGCAGGTTTCGATCATCGCCCAGAGCTGCATCTCCGCCGGCGCCCCTTTCAGCAGCGCGTTGCAAGCCGCGATGTCGGCCGGCGACGATACCTTGGGCACCAGCACCGCATCTGCGGCCGAGCCGGCGATGGCCGCCAGGTCCGCTTCGCCCCATGGCGTATCGAGGCCATTGGCGCGGATCGCGACCTCGCGATGGCCGAAGCCGCCGGCGTTCACCGCCTCCACCGCGGCATCGCGCGCCGCATCCTTCGCCTCGGGCGCCACCGCGTCCTCAAGGTCGAGGATGACCACGTCGGCAGGAAGCCCCCGCGCCTTCTCGATGGCGCGCGGGTTGGAAGCAGGCAGATAGAGCGCGGATCGGCGCGGACGGTCGGGAGCGATCATCGAAACCTCTTGTGAAATCAGCGCGCGCGTGCGCCATCGAGAAACAGGCGAACGGCAAAGCGGATGCGGTGATCCACTTCCTCGGTGGTAACTTTGAGGCCCGCCGTGAGGATGCGGATCGGGCCGGATACCACCATCGAGATAAACACGTTCGCGGCCAGCGCCGGGTCGCTCAGTGCCAGCCGGCCTGCCGCCGTCTCGCGCGCCAGCAGATCGCCCAGAAAGCGAATCACCGGCAGCGCGCCCTTTTCGAACGACAGCGTGAAGATGTCGGGAAAGCGATAGCTCTCGGTCTGGATGATGCGCTGCAGTTTCAACCCGGCCGGCGTCGCCAGCGGATCGACCCGCA
>NZ_JBWZET010000294.1:0-25833 GCF_056722145.1 Rhizomicrobium sp.
GGATAATCCAGGATGTTCCAGAAGCCGTGCTGCATGAAGCGCATGTCGCGATAGGGCGAGCTCAGCGCCAGCGGCGACTTGAAGTAGTCGTTGAAATACGGAAACAGCGGATTGCCGGTCACCTCCTGCATTTTCAGCATCCAGTAACCGGCGCCGGCGAAGAACCCGGCGATGCCGCCGACGGCGCCTGCCGCCAGTCGCGTCAGCAGGTGCGTGCGCGAACCGCCGACGGCGATCAGGGCGGCGGCAAATCCCATCGCATAGGGTGCCATCGGCAACTTGAGGCCGGCAGCGAAACCGGTGAGAAGGCCGGCCAGCCCGCACCATTTGGCGACCGCGAGAAGCGGGCCTTCGGCCATCTCGCGGCGGCGGATGACGATGATGGCAAGTCCGGTCAGGGTGAAGACCGACAGCGCATTGTCGTAATAGTGCGTGCCGTAGAGCGTCAGCATCATGCCGCCGGTCATGCCGAAGAACGACAGCGCCGCCGCCGCCAGTTCCCGGTCGGCCGTTTTCAGGCACGAGCGCGCCATCAGGTACATCGGCACGATGTTGAGCGCCTGGATGAACCCCAGGACGGTGATCGCGAACCACGACGTCGTGTAGCGGGCCAGAAGGTAGAACGGCACGTCGGAGAGCGGGTTGTAGTAGCTGCCCTGGTGCGCCACAGCGATGTCGACCGGCAAACGGTTGTTGAGGAGCTGGTAGGGGATGTACCAGTGATAGTTGCGGAAATCCCAGGACGTGTCCTTGCCCAACCAGACCGTGTAGGCGGTCCAGATCAGGAGCGAGGCGCCGAGAAACGCCTTTTCGGCCGGCGTGAGGCGCTCAGCCTGGGTGAAATTACTGCCTGCTTGCATGAATACGACCGCGCGCCGAAGCAACCGGCAACCGTTCTAGCGCATTTTGCCGCCGCGGAAGAGTGGGGCTTATGGCTCGTGGTCGATGGCAATGTTGGACAGGAACTGCTCGGTGCAGGCCCGCCAGCTGTTGCGGACGGCAAATGCCCGGGCGTCGTCGCGGCTGATCGTCAATGCGGTGCGGCAGGCCATGGCAAGGTCGTCGTCCAGCGCCCCGACCGGGGCAGCGCCGATGACGTCGGCCGGACCCTGGACCGGGTAGGCGGCCACCGGCGTGCCGCAGGCCAGCGCCTCCAGCATGACAAGGCCGAAAGTGTCGGTCTTGGACGGAAATACGAACACGTCGCTGCCGGCATAGGCTTCCACCAGCGCCTCGCCGGCGCGGGGCCCCAGGAACTTCGCCTCGGGATAGGTTTTGGCCAGGGCGGCGCGCGCCGGACCGTCGCCGACCAGCACCTTGGTGCCGGGCAGGTCGAGCTTGAGGAACGCCTCGATATTTTTCTCGATCGCAATCCGGCCGACATAAAGCCACACCGGACCGGGATAGGGCAGGTGGTAGCCGGGATGGGGGTGGAACTGCTCGGTATCGACCCCGCGCGACCAGATTTTCAGGTTCTTGAAGGCGTGGCTTTCGAGTTCCCGCTTCAGGGCGGGGGTCGCCACCATCATGGCGGTGGCGGGTCCATGGAACCAGCGCAGGAAGCGATAGACCGCCTCTTCGCGGATGAAGGGAAAGCGCGCCGTCACGTATTCCGGGAACCGGGTGTGGAACGAGGTCGTGAACGGAATGTCGTACTGCAGGCAGACCTTGCGGGCGCCAATGCCGAGCGTGCCTTCGGTGGCGATGTGGATCGCGTCGGGCGCGAAGTCGCGGATTTCCTGTTCCAAGGTGGCTTGGGCAAACAGCGACAGGCGGATTTCCGAATAGGTCGGCAGTGGCACCGTCGTGCGCCCCTCCGGCGTGACATAGCGAACTTCGTGGCCAAGCGCCCGCAGTTCCTTGCCCAGCATCTCGAGCGTCCGCACGACGCCGTTGACCTGGGGTGACCAGGCATCGGTGACGATCATCACCTTGAGCGGCTCTTGGAGCGCAGCATGCCATTCGGCCTGGCCGATACCCGCAGGCATTGGCCGCCGTTCCCGTCGTCTACGCGGGTATAAGCGCAGCTTCACCTTCGGCGTCCGCGATGACGCCGGCAGGATCGTCCTGAGGAGCGGATGTTGCCCAGCGCAGAATCTCCAAATGTCCGCGCCCATCTTCGACAAGGGCTGTGCAGCTTTCAACCCAGTCTCCGTCGTTGAGATACAGAATGGTTCCGATGCGGCGGATTTCCGCGTGGTGGATATGGCCGCACATCACGCCGTCGACACCTTTCGCCGCGGCGGCCCGCGCCACCATGTCTTCATAGCGCGAGACGTATTCGACGGCGTTCTTCACCGCCCGTTTCAGGCACGCCGACAGCGACCAATAGGGCAAGCCGGCGCGGCGGCGCAGCTCGTGCAGCCGGTCGTTCAACGCCAGCGCGAAACTGTAGGCCCGGTCGCCGATGTGGGCGAGCCATTTGGCATAGCCGATCACGGAATCGAACACGTCGCCGTGCAGCACCCAGAGCTTCTTGCCGTCGGCGGTTTCGTGGATGGCATCCGCGGCGATCTCGATGCCGTTGATGGTTCGCCCGACATAGCGGCGGAGGAATTCGTCGTGATTGCCCGGAATGTAGACGACGCGGGTACCCTCATCGGCCTTCTTGAGAATTTCCTGGATCACGCGCGTCTGGTCCGCGGTCCAATACCAGCGACGCTTGAGTTGCCAGCCGTCGATGATGTCGCCGACCAGATAAAGCGTGTCGCAGCTGTTCAAGGCGAGGAAATCGGCCAGCAGCTCGGCTTTACAGCCGCGGGTGCCGAGGTGGACGTCGGAGACGAACATGGTGCGGTGCCGGCGGGCCATCGGCGTGGCGGCTGGACCCGGTTTGCTGCCGCGATCGCCGTCGGGCAGTTTGAGGAACGCCAAAACTCGCCAATCGCGCACAGCCATGGGACCAGTCCTTGCGATTCGTTCGCTGTTGTTGTGCCTACCCCCCGAACGCGAAAATCTTTTTGCAGATGCGCAACAGTGATGTGACTCCGGTGCTGTTGATTCCAGTCCGTATAATAACGGTTCGCAAATTCCGCAGTGCACAACGGTGCAGCGCACAATGCCTAAGTAATATGCAGATATGAAATTATTGCGACATTACAATGGCTTCAACTTCTGAACTTCGATCATTCCGGAGCTTAAAATACCCTTGCAGACAAGCAGCCGGACTGGCATATTGTTGCAGCGCGGTAGTTCCTACCGCGGCCCTTCCTGGGCGTTTCCTCCCTGAACTTGGCCGCTCCTCCGGGAGCGGCCTTTTTTCTTTAAGCCGCAGTGCCTCTCGGGTGCGCATGGCGCGATTACGGGCAGCTATTCCGCCGCTTCGGGGCGGGAGGGCCGCAGCTGTGTGGTGTCGATTGCTAACAGCTGGCGCAACGCAGCAGTGATGCGCCCCTTGATGCCGGCAAAGCGGGCCGCCTTGGTGACCGCCTCTTCGTCGAGATACAGAGCGCGATTGATTTCGATTTGCAGCGCATGCACGCCGACGTCGCGCCGGGCGTAGAGGTGCGTGGTGTAGCCACCGGCATAGGGCGCGTTGCGGGCAGTGGCGAAGCCTTGTGCTGAGAACGCGCGCTCGACGTGGCGGATCAGGGCGGGAGTGGCGGCGGTGCCGTGGCAATCGCCGAACACCATTTCGGGTACGGCAGGAATCGAAGGCATCGAATGGCAGTCGATCACCACCACGCAGCCGAAGCGTTGCCAGGTTTCTTCGACCAGCGTTGCCAATGCTGCATGATAGGGTCGGTAGAGCAGCGCAAGACGTCGTTCGGCTTCGCCGGGATCGAGCCGGCCGCGATAAATCCCGATGCCGTCGCGCACCACCCGCGGGATCACGCCGAGGCCGGCCTGCACGCGCGGTCCCGGGGTTTCGACCGCAACCTCGAGCGGCGCATCGAACATGTCGGGGTCGAGTTCGCCGGGCGCCCGGTTGACATCGACATAGGCGCGCGGAAATTCGGCGGTGACGAACGGGCAGCCGAACTCGACTACGGCGCCGAACAGTTCGTCGACGTAAGCGTCCTCGGAGCGGCGCAAGGCCAGCGGCGACAAGGCGCTGGCGGTGACAAAATCCTGCGGATAGGTCCGGCCCGAATGCGGCGAGGCAAAAACGAACGGAAGGCGCTGCACTGGCGGGCGGACCAGCCGCACCGGGCTTTTCTCCAGGCGGGCGAGGACTGGATCGGTCGAGGATGGGGCGGACATGCTCACGTCCCGAGTGGACCATTAACCCGGTGCGTCATCAAGCGCCGTGCGCGCGGCGGGTTAAGGTCGATAAGGACAAATGCTTGCCCTGGGCGGCGTTAACCGGCATTTACGGAAGTGCGATTATAGGCTTTAGTTCGTTCGGGCGAGGCGGCGTATGGCGCACATCCTATTGGTCGAAGACGACGAGTCCCTGCGCAAGTTCCTGGCGCTGGCGTTGACGCGCGCCGGTCACGACGTGTCGGATTACGGCGACGGCCAGGATGCCTGGTCGACGCTGAAGCAAACCGCCTTCGACCTGCTGCTGACCGATATCGTCATGCCCGGCATGGACGGCATCGAACTGGCCAAGCGCGCCGCCGAAATGAATGCCGCGATGAAGATCATGTTCATCACCGGTTTCGCGGCGGTAGCGCTGCATCCGGCCTCCAACGCGCCCAAGCAGGCCAAGGTGCTGTCGAAGCCCTTCCACCTGCGTGAGATCGTGGCCGAAGTCGAACGCATGATGGCGGCCTGATCGCGTTCCCCTGCCGACAAGTACCGAACCGCGTGAACGCGAAACGGGCTCGCCTTTGACGTGAGCCTGCCGCATTCGCTCCGCAATGACGCCGTCAACCGCGCTCAGCCTTTTGTCGTTCCGGCGAGAGACGCTCGCCTTCCGCGAGACTCCCGTCAGGACCGTCAGGGACCCTTCGGTCCCTCATGATTGGGGGAGGCAAGCATGCAACACGTTCAAGCCAAAGCGGCGCAAGGGCGCTTTTCCAAGCGCGCCGTGGGTCTGTTGTTCGCCGGTCTGCTGCAGGCCGGTTTCGTCTGGGCGTTGGTGGCAGGGTTGGACATCAAGCTCGGAAGTGTCGTCACCGATCCCTTCAAAGTCAGCATCGAACGCGAACCGACCAAGCCGCGGACACCGCCGCCTGCCGGGCCGCAGATCGAGCTCAGGGAGGTCGTCGTGCCGGAGCCCAAGTTCGTCGTCGATGAGGGCCAGGAACGGCCCACGGCGCCGACCGACTTCACTACCGGGATCCGTCCGAACCCGCCCGCCGGGCCGGCCGACCATGGTCCGCTGACGCTCGTGGGAACCCACACTATTCCTCCTTACCCGGCGATGGACGTTCGTCTCGGCAATGAGGGAACCGTGCTGCTCCGGCTCACGGTCGGGACCGACGGGCGCGTCGTTGATGCCAAAGTGGTCCGCAGCAGCGGCTCCGACAGCCTCGACCGGGCGGCCCAGAGCTGGGTGATCGGGCGCTGGCGCTATCAGCCAGCGTGGCGCGGCGGCGTCGCTGTCCCGAGTGCTGTCGATGTCGCGGTCAAGTTCAGCCTGAAGAACGCCGGCTGACTTGCGTTTCCCGCCGGGCGGAGGTTATACACCCAGCCCCGTCTGGCGGGCGGTTAGCTCAGCGGGAGAGCACTACCTTGACATGGTAGGGGCCATAGGTTCGATCCCTATACCGCCCACCACCTTGATTCCAAAAGGAAATTCGTCGTTTTCGGAATCAAGGTGGGATGATGGATTTAAGAGAATCTTGAGAGTATCCGGCGCCAGCTCCTCCCCACGCGCAGGATTATTCAATTCAGTAATGAAATCCTCGATAGCGACCGGAGATAGGTCGAATGGCGCCTCAGGGCCGCGTGTCGGGCCGTTTGGTCCCGATAGGAGGCGGCAGCATCGGCATCGCGTTGACAAAATCTCTCAATTCACTTTGTCATCGCCGGTCCTTCCGATGATGCGCTCGGCCGCTACCAACGCTGCACCGACGACCTGGTCCATATTGTAGTAGCGGTATTGTGCCAGCCGCCCCACGAACGACACGTTCGGCAGCGTTGCAGCCAGCGCCTCGTAGCGCTTGAACAGTGCCTCGTTTTCCGCCTGCGGCACCGGATAATAGGGCTCGCCTGAGGCCTGCGGATATTCGCGCACAATCGAAGTGCCGCTGTGCGCCTGTCCGGTCAGGTGGCGGAATTCGGTGATGCGGGTGAACTCGAAGTCGTTGGGGTAATTGATCGTCCCGGTTTCCTGGAATCTCGCTGTATTCGGCAGATGTTGGTGCTCGAAGTTGAGACTGCGATAGGGCAGGGCGCCGAAGCGCCGGTCGAAGAAGGCATCGATCGGGCCGCTATAGAAGATATGATCGTAGGCTTCGCAGGCGCCAATCCCGGTGAAGGCGGTGCCGAGCTTTACCGTGATCCGCGGGTTGTCGAGCATGCGTGCGAACATGGCGGTATAGCCACCGGCCGGCATCTGCTGATAGGTGTCGGTGAAATAGCGATCGTCGTCGTTGGTGCGGGTGGGAATTCGAGCCGCGACTCCTGCCATCAGCTGCGACAGATCAAGGCCCCATTGCTTGCGGGTATAGCCGCGGAAGAATTTGTCGCAAAGATCGGGGCCGACACTATTCAGGACGACGTCCTCACTGGTGCGGATGATGGTGCGCGGTTGGCGAACGCGCTCGAAGAAAGCCGCTACCTCTTGCTCCGATAGCGCCAACCCATAGAGGCGGTTGATGGTGGTGCGGTTGAGCGGGAACGGATAGAGCCGGCCGCCGACCGAAGCGCGGACCCGGTGCTCGTAGAAGCGCCAGTCGGTAAAGCGGCTCAAATAATCGAATACACGATGCGAATTGGTGTGGAAGATGTGCGGCCCATAGGGGTGCACCAAAACGCCATGCGCGTCAGTCTCGTCATAGGCATTGCCGCCGATATGGCCGCGCTTGTCGATCACGGTAACATCGGCTCCGGCCTGTGCCAGTCGTTCGGCGCACACGGTGCCCGCATAGCCGGCACCGACGACCAGAACTTTTCGACCCACGAAGTCCTCCTTCACCGGCGAGGCCGGCGTCCGAACCTATTCGAAGGATTACTGCGGCTGCAATGCGCGTTCGATAGCCGCCGCGGGTGATCGCAACGGCACCCTGGTAGGGCCGATCGAATTGTCGGTGTCAACGAGAGGCAGCAACCAGCGGCTCGGCAAAAGCGGAATAAAGCCGACCACTTGTCCCAGAACGATCGCCGGAGTGCGGCTGCGATTTGCCCTCGAACTGGCGCTCACCTTCGGACTCTAGTCGGCGCGGGTGCCGTAGCGTTGCGCCAGCACGGCGCAGACCATCAGCTGGATCTGGTGGAACAGCATCAGCGGCAGGATCATCGGCCCCAGCAGCGCCGGTGGAAATAGGACGCCTGCCATCGGTACGCCGGACGCCAAGCTTTTCTTCGATCCGCAGAACACCACCACCGTTTCGTCGGCGGTGGAAAGGCCGGCGCGGCGCGCGATAGCGGCCGAGAACGCCAGCGCCAAAGCGAGGATTACGGCGTCGAGCGCGACCGTCGTCGCCAAATCGGACAGGCTGTAGCGGTGCCCCAGGCCTTCGATCACGGCGGCGCTGAAGGCGGTGTAGACGACCAAAAGAATGGTGGCGCGATCGACCTTGCCGAGGATCGCCTTGTGACGGGCAACGAAGGCGGCGGTCAGCGGCCGCGACAGGTGTCCGAGCACGAATGGCGCCAGCAGCTGCAGCAGGACAGCGCCCAGCGCGGCAGGTGAAAATCCGCCGCCGGCCCCTCGCAGCAACAGCAGCCCCACTGCGACAGGGGTCAGAAAAATTCCCAGCATGTTGGACGCCGAAGCGCTGCAGACAGCTGCCGCGACGTTGCCGCGCGCGATCGAGGTGAAGGCGATCGAAGACTGCACGGTCGACGGCAGCAGGCAGAGAAACACGATCCCGTCGGCGATGATGGGATTGAGCCATGCACCGCTGATCGCCTTCAGTGCCAGTCCGACGGCGGGGAAGAACAGGAAGGTCGTGCCCAGCGCCAAGCCGTGGATGCGCCAGGCGCCGATGCCCGCGACGATCGCCTGCCGCGACAGCCGGGCGCCGTGCAGGAAGAACAGAAGCGCGATGCCCGCATCGGTCGCGTCCGCCATGATCCGCGCAAACCGCCCGGCAGCCGGGAAGAGCGAGGCCGCTGCCACGGTCGCGATCAGGGCAGCCAGGAACGGATCTAGTCGAAACAGCCTGGTCATGGTTGGCCGTTCTAGGGTCGGACGCACGCCTTGGCAATTCGCTCGTAAATCGGAAATACCAGACCGGAGCGCGCTTTGGCATCTTCCTGCAAAATTCGGCCGCAGCGGCGACGGTTTCGTTCGCAACCATAGTGCTGGTTGCGCTATCACAATTCTTACTTGAGAAAAATCGTCCGGATACGCATCAAACTTGAGTCAGATGATCGCGGCAATCGGACGCTCCTTCCGTAGAAATGCCTAAGGCAGAACTGCCACAGGCATTCGTATTCATGCCACAAAGAAGCCATGAATACGTATGCATGCGGTTGAGCGCTTGAGCGCTGCGGATAATCCTCCCCGCCGAAACAAGTAGCCGGAAAACCCGGTTACGGAATAATTCCCGCCGCGGCTTCGTAAGGGGGGAAAACTGGGAGGGTTCTATGACATTGAAGACTTCGCGCGCGCCTAGCATTCGCGCGGTTCTTGGGACGACGGCGACAAGTTTGGCCGTCCTCATGCTGGCGACAAGCGGCGCATTCGCACAAGAAGCCACTGAAACCGTCACCGTGACGGGCTTCCGCGCCAGTCTCGAAAACACCATCGCGCTGAAGAAGGAATCGACGCAGATCGTCGAAGCCGTCTCAGCCGAGGACATCGGCAAGCTGCCGGACCAGTCGATCGCCGAGGCGATTTCGCGCCTGCCGGGCTTGACCGCCCAGCGCCTTAACGGCCGCGCCCAGGATATCTCGATCCGCGGTCTCGCGCCCGATTTCTCGACCACGCTGCTGAACGGCCGCGAAATGGTGTCGACCTCCAACAACCGTTCTGCCCAATACGACCAGTATCCGGCCGAATTGATGAGCGGCGTCGTCGTCTATAAGACCCCGACTGCCGATCTCATCGGCCAGGGCCTGTCGGGGACGGTCGATATGCGCACGGTGCGCCCGCTCGACTACGACCATACGGTGCTTTCGATCGGTGGCCGCGGCGAAACCGGATCGATGGGCAAGCTGCTGCCGGACGCCAACAAGTACGGCTACCGCGTCAACGCCACCTACATCGACCAGTTTGCCGACGGCAAGCTCGGTCTGACGCTCGGCGTTGCGCTGATGGATTCACCCCAGCAGTTTATCGAATACCAGCCGTGGGGCTACACCAACGGCAATAATCGCACGAGCCTTCCCCCGACGAGCACGGTCGTTGGCGTTCCGTCGGCCGATCTTCTCGTCGGCGGCGCCAAGTGGCAGGCCAATACCGACGACCTGCGGCGCAATTCCGCGATGGCCACGCTGCAGTATCGCCCGAACGAAAACCTCGAATCGACGATCGACTTCTTCTTCACCCAGTACAAGGATGCGCAACAATTCGTCCGCGACGAATCTCCGCTCTACGGCTGGGGCGGTGACTCGTATGGTCGTGGCATCGATCTGGCGCCGGGCTTCACGGTGACGAATGGTTTCGTCACGGCCGGCAAGTACGTCACCTATCTCAACACCGATCCGGTCAATCCCTACAGCTCCGGTGTCAAGGCCGTGCTGCGCCAGGAAATGGACCGCCACAACAACAACCTTTTCGCTATCGGCTGGAAGAACGTTTACACCGCCGGCCAGTGGACGCTGACCGCGGACGTGGCGCACTCCAACGTCCAGCGCAAAGACCAGTGGTTCGAAGCCTATGCTGGCACCGGCAGGTCGGGCGCTGGTGCTACCGACCAGATGAGCTTCGTCGTCGGCCAGGATAACGTCGAGCGGGTCACCGGTTCGCAGCTGAACTATGGTGATTTCAACACCATGCTGCTGACCTCGTCGCAGGGCTGGGGCAATCCTCCGGGTGGCCAGGACGGCTATCTCAACTATCAGCACGTCCGCGACCATCTGACCACCGCCAAGCTGGCGGCGGAATACGACGCCAAGTGGGGCCCGATCGCGAAGCTCAGCTTCGGTCTCAACTACTCGAACCGTCACAAGTCGATGACGCCCGAGGAATACTTCATCGTCACCTCTGCCAATAACAGCGCTCCGGGCCACAACGTCTCGACTGCGGTGCCCGACAAGTATCGCTTCGGCGACGCGCACGGCCTGTCGTATTTCGGCATCCCGAGCATGATTTCCTGGGACTCGGAATCGATGCTGCGTGACGGCCTCTACGTGAAGTTGCCGTGGACCCATGCCGACGTCGAGACCAAGGGCTGGGAAGTCGACGAAATGACCTACACCGCCTATGTCCGCGCCGACATTGACACCTCGGTCGCCGACATTCCGGTGGTCGGCAACGCCGGCATCCAGTTCGTCGAAACCCACCAGAGTTCCGATGGCTGGGCCGCCAATCCGTCGGTGGTCGGCGTCGAGCAGCAGCTGCACGACCAGACCAACTACGGACAGCCGCTGCCGAGCATCAACCTGACGGCCAAGCTCGACGAGAACAACCAGATCCGTCTCGGCGTTGCCCGCGAACTCGTGCGGGCCCGAATGGACCAGATGTCGGTTTCCAATGAGTTCAACTTCAACGACGCCAATAACGCCTTCTACTTCGTCAACCCGTCGGTACCGGTTGATATGGTCAACAAGGGCGTCTGGGGCGGCAGCGTCGGCAATGCCCGGCTGAAGCCCTGGCTCGCCGAAGCGCTCGACGTTTCCTACGAGTACTATTTCGGCCGCGCCGGTTACCTGTCGGTCGCAGGCTTCCACAAGATGCTGGAAAGCTACATCTACCAGAAGAGCGAGCTCTATAACTTCACGGGCTTCGATTACACCGGTCCGATCGCGCCGGTCACCCGCTCGGGTCTGGTCACCCAGTATGTGAACGGCAAGGGTGGTCGCATCTCTGGCTTCGAAGTCAGCTTCGCGGTCACGGGCGATATGTTCTCCGACTACCTCGACGGCTTCGGCGTCACCGGCAACATGTCGTACACCGACTCCTCCATTAAGCGCGATCCGAACGACCCCAAGGGACCGCTCGAGGGTCTGTCCAAGCTCGTCAACAACGTGACGATCTACTACGAGAACAACGGCTTCTCGGTCCGCCTCAACGACAGCTACCGCTCGAAGTTCCTCGGTGAAGTGACCGGCTTCGGTGCGTCTCGCGAACTCACCATGATCCGGCCGCAGTCGTGGCTCGACGGCCAGATCGGCTACGAGTTCCAGGGTGGCTCGATGAAGGGGCTTTCGGTGCTGTTCCAGGTCAACAACATCCTGAACCAGTCCCAGATCTCCTATCTGCGGTTCAACAGCGATCTCAACGATTCCCGTGAGGTTCACGACTATCAAAAGTACGGCACGACCTTCCTGTTCGGCGTGACCTACAAGATGAACTGATAGCGAGTACATGATACCCTCGCCGGCCGCAAAACGCCGGCGGGGGTTCTTTCTAACCTGACGGCGGCAGCCGGGAGATTTTCTATGCGGAAGCTTGCGCCGCTGGCGTTTGCCGCTCTTGCACTGACCTCGATGACATCGCCTGCCGGAGCGCAAGTGTCGGCACTTTCGGAACTGCGCAACCGCGCCCCGGAAGACGAGATCATCTATTTTCTGCTTCCCGACCGCTTCGAGAACGGCGATACTTCGAACGACCGTGGCCATCTCAAGGGCGACCGCCTCAAGACCGGATTCGACGCGACCTCGAAGGGGTTCTACAACGGTGGCGACTTCAAGGGTGTCTTGAAGCGTCTCGATTACATTCAGTCGCTGGGCGCCACGGCGGTGTGGCTGGCCCCGGTGTTCAAGAACAAGGCGGTGCAGGGCGATCCCGGTAATGAGTCAGCTGGCTATCACGGCTACTGGATCACCGACTTCAACCACGTCGATCCCCACTTCGGCACAGATGCCGAGTTCAAGAAGCTGGTTGACGCCGTGCATGCGCGCGGCATGAAATTCTACATGGACATCGTCGTCAACCACACGGCGGACGTTATCAAGTACGTCGAGTGCCCGAAACAAATGGACTGTCCATACCGCTCGCCGGCGGACTATCCTTATACGCGGCGGGGCGGGGTGCACGGCGCACCGATCAATGACGGCTTTGCCGGCGATGCGGTTCAGACCGAGGCCAACTTCGCCCGTTTGACCGATCCGAACTACGCCTACACGGTGGTTGTGCCCAAGGGCGAAGAGCACACCAAGACGCCGGATTGGCTCAACAATCCGATCTATTACCACAACCGCGGCAACACCACGTTCGACGGCGAGAGCGCAACGCGCGGCGATTTCGTCGGTCTCGACGACATCATGACCGAGAATCCCGTGGTCGTGAAAGGCATGATCGAGATCTTCGGTGGCTGGATCGACAATTACGGCGTCGATGGCTTCCGCATTGATACGGCGCGCTTCGTCAACCCCGAATTCATGCAGGCCTTCGTGCCGGCTATGCTGGCGCGGGCCCGCGCCAAGGGCATCAAGAACTTTCATATCTTCGGCGAAAACATCTCCGGCGAAGTTGGCGCCCAATCGCTGCAAGCCCTGCACACCCGAGTGGACGGTCAGCCTTCAGTGCTCGATTTTGCCTTCGCCATCACCGTGAAGAACACGCTGGCGGGTGATCACGGTACGGTCGATTTTGCCCACCTGTTCGAGAACGATCCGCTCTACGAGGGCGGCGCGATGGCGGCGATGAGCCTGCCGACGTTCGTATCCAACCACGATGCCGGACGCTTCGCGTGGTATGCGCGGATGGCATTCCCGAACGCGAGCGACGACGAGATTCTCAAGCGTGTGAGCTTGGCGCACGCCATGATGTTCACGATGCGCGGTGTTCCCACCGTCTATTACGGCGACGAACAGGGCTTTGCCGGGATCGGCAACGACATGAGCGCGCGCGCCGACATGTTCCCGTCCAAGGTCAAGGAATACAACGAAACTCCATTGGTCGGCACCAGCCGCACCACGGCAACGTCGAGCTTCACCACCGATCATCCGCTCTATCGCACGATCCAGGAACTTGCCCGTCTGCGTCTGGAAAATCCGGCGTTGCGGCACGGCCGTCAGATCGTGCGGAACTATTCTGATAAGCCGGGGTTGCTTGCGATTTCGCGCATCGATCCGGCGACCGGCCGCGAAATTCTTATCGCCTACAATACGTCAACGAAGCCGCTGGAGGCCCAAGTCGAAGTCGACACGGCGTCACGCAAGTTTGTCTCGCTGCATGGCGGTTGCATCTCCTCGCCGGATGCGCCGGGCAGCTATCATGTTTCCCTGAAGCCCCTCGATTATGTGATTTGTGCGGTTCGTCCATGAGTAGTTTATCGGCCTGTTTGTTCGACCTCGATGGTGTCATTGTCGACACCGCGAAATACCATTTCATCGCTTGGCGGCAGATCGCGCGTGAACTCGGCTTCGAGTTCACTGAAAAGGACAACGAGCGGCTGAAAGGTGTTTCGCGTACGCGTTCGCTGGAGATCCTGCTCGAAATCGGTGGGCTGGCGCTCGACACCGCGACCAAGGTTGCCATCGCCGAGAAGAAAAACGCACTTTATCTTTCGTATGTGATGAAGATGACTCCTGCCGAGATTCTTCCCGGAGCTGACACCTTCCTGGTGGAGTGCCGCAAGGCGGGTCTCAAGACCGCGCTCGCGACCGCCAGCCGCAACGCGGCCGTGATCATCGACCTGTTGAAGATTGCGTCCCTGTTCGACGCGGTAGTGGACGGCAACAAGGTGACCCACACCAAGCCGGACCCAGAGGTCTTCCTCAACTGCGCCACCGAACTCGGCCTTGCGCCGGGTGCTTGCGTCGTATTCGAAGATGCTGAGGCTGGCATCGAGGCGGCGCAGGCGGGCGGTATGCTGGCGATCGGCATTGGCGATCCGGCGATTTTGACCAAGGCCGACCTGGTGGTGGCGGGATTGGGCGAACTTTCCCTCGCACGTGTGCGCATGGCTTGGGACAACAAGAAAAACACGGTGGCGACGCCATGACGAGCAAAGCAGTCTGCGATGAATGGTCGGTGATCGAGGAAGGCTTCGACCCCGAACGCCATGAGGCCTGCGAGAGCCTGTTTGCCATCGGCAACGGTCATATGGGCCAGCGCGCCAATTTCGAGGAGCGCTACAGCGGGCCCACGCTGCAGGGAAGTTACATCGCCGGCATCTATTATCCCGACAAGACCCGCGTCGGCTGGTGGAAAAACGGCTATCCCGAATATTTCGCCAAGGTGCTGAATGCGCCCCGTTGGATCGGCGTCGACGTGACGGTGAACGGGGCCGAACTCGATCTTTTCACCTGCCCGGTGGAGGGATTTCGCCGTGAACTGGACATGCGCCGCGGTCTTCTCACCCGCGAGTTCATCGCCAGCGTTGGTGGTGCGAGGGTCAAGGTCACGGCGCAACGTTTCGTTTCGATGGCGCGGCCTGAAATCGGCGTCGTGCGCTATGCGATCACCGCGCTGTCCGACGTTGCGCTGACGCTTTCCGGCTGTCTCGACGGCAACGTCAAGAACCTCGACTCCAACTACGACGAGACCTTCTGGAACATCCTGGCGAGCGATGCCTCGCCGCCCGGCGGCGTCCTGCTTGCCCAGACCAAAAAACTCGATTTCCGCGTCGGGATGGCGATGCGACTGACCTGCGATGCTGGTGCCGAACCGACAGCCGTGGGGCGGGCGGGTTATGTCGCCAACCAATTCGCGGTCGCGCTCAAGGCGGGCAAAACCGTGACGCTGACGAAATACGTCGCCGTCTTGACCAGCGAAGATCACGCCCGCGATAAGCTGCAGGCCGCGGCGATGGATGCGGCGGATTCGGCCGAAACGGTCGGCTTCGACATGCTCTTGGCAGAACACGTCGCCAAATGGGCCGATGTCTGGAGCCATTCCGATATCGTCATCGAAGGCGATACGGCGGCGCAGCAGGGTATCCGCTTCAACATCTTCCACTTGAACCAGACCTATACCGGCGAAGACGAGCGGCTGAATATCGGCCCCAAGGGCTTCACGGGCGAGAAATACGGCGGCTCGACCTATTGGGACACGGAGGCGTTCTGTATCCCATTCTACGTCTCGACCGCGCCGTCGCGGGTGACGCGAAACCTGCTCATCTATCGCTACAAGCATCTCGGCAAGGCGATCGAGAATGCGGAAAAGCTCGGCTTCCAGGACGGCGCCGCGCTCTATCCGATGGTCACGATGAACGGCGAAGAATGCCACAACGAGTGGGAGATCACCTTCGAGGAGATCCACCGCAACGGTGCCATCGCGTTTGCCATCTACAACTACGTCCGCCACACCGGTGACGAAGCCTATCTTGCCGAGTTCGGCCTTGAAGTGCTGATCGGCATCGCGCGTTTCTGGGCGCAGCGCGCCACCTTCTCGCCCCAAAAGGGCAAGTACGTCATCCTCGGTGTCACTGGTCCCAACGAATACGAAAACAACGTCAACAACAACTGGTACACCAACGTGATGGCGTGCTGGTGTCTCGACTACGCCCGCGAGGCCCTTGCCATCGTCGAAAAAACCGCGCCGCGGCGACTGGCCGACATCATCGCCAAGACGCATCTGGATCGTGCCGGCGAAACCACGCTATGGACCGCGATCAGCGCCGGCATGTATTTTGCCCATGATGCGGAGCGCCGGATCTTCCTGCAGCAGGACGGCTATCTCGACAAGGAGCCGGTCACCACCGACGACATCGATCCGAACGAACGTCCGATCAACCAACATTGGAGCTGGGACCGCATCCTGCGCTCGCCGTTCATCAAGCAGGCCGATACCCTGCAGGGCATGTATCTGTTCGAAGAGCGCTTCGACAACGACACCTTGAAGCGCCATTTCGATTTCTACGAAGCCCGCACGGTGCACGAATCCTCGCTGTCGCCTTGCATTCATACCGTGCTCGCGGCCAAGCTCGGCATGATGGACAAAGCCTATGCGCTGTACCTCAGGACGTCGCGTCTCGATCTCGACGACTACAACCATGAGGTCGACGAGGGCCTGCACATCACGTCGATGGGCGGCTCATGGCTTGCCATCATCGAAGGCTTCGGCGGCAAACGCGTCATCGACGGCAAGCTGTCGCTCAATCCGCAGATGCCGTCGGGCTGGAAGCGCTATGCCTTCCGCCTGTTGTGGAAGGATCAGCCGGTGGAAGTGTCGGTGACGCGTGATGCGGTTGAAATCCTCTATCGCGGTCCCAGTTCAATCACGGTCTCGGTTTGGGGCAAGGAACACGCCCTTGTTCCGGGTATCGTGAAAAGCGTCGTTCGCGAGAGCGCCCGTCTGGTGCGGGCCTGACGGCGATGTGGCGTTGGCTGGCCGCTTTGCTGATGGTTGTCGCCGCCGAAGCTGGCCCCGGCACGCTCCTGGCGCCCGAAATGATGGCGTCCGGCGCCGGCCCGATGGTCGTCACCGTCTGGCTGCCTCAGGGTTACGACGGCGCTACGGCGCGTTATCCTGTGCTTTACATGCAGGACGGGCAGAACCTGTTCGACGGCGCCCGGCGGGCAACGTCATGGAACCGTCAAACCTGGGGTGTCGATACGGTCGCGGCCGAGTTGATTACGACGGGCAAGATCCCGCCCATCATAATTGTCGGCATCGATCATCGCGGTGCGGAGCGCGGCCGCCAGTATTACCCTCAAGCGGCGTACGAGCGTCTCGATTCGGCCATCCGGCAAAATCTTGGTCCGGCGCCGTTTTCCGACGCCTATCTCGCGTTCCTGGTGAATGTGCTGAAACCGGTCATCGACGGCCGCTATCGTACAGAGCGCGAAACCAGCTTCATCATGGGTTCGAGCATGGGCGGGCTGGTTTCGCTCTATGGCCTGGCGGAATATCCCCGGGTGTTCCGCGCTGCAGGGTGCCTTTCGACTCATTGGCCCATGGCGATTCCCGGTACCGCGGTATCGAATGAGCCGCTTTTCGCAGCCTATGAAGGCTATTTGCGAGACAAACACCTTAGGCCGGGACGTATCTGGTTCGATCACGGCACTGTCGGTCTCGACGCCGCCTATGGCCCGTACCAGGATCGCATCGATTCGCTTTTGGTTCAGCAAGGTTGGAAACCCGGCATCGACTTCGTCTCCAAGACGTATCCCGGCGCCGACCATAGCGAGGAGGCGTGGCGGGCGCGTTTGGGTGAATCGCTTCAGTTTCTGCTGGGAAATAACTGAACGCAGCCGCTGCATTTGTGCATCAGTGTGGCCCTCTCGCGTTTGTGCGTATTGCCTCGCCTCCCCAAACATGTGCCATAGTGGGGTTGGAGGGCTTGGTATGGAAAGCGTCGGGGACGAAAAGCTTCGCGCACACGAACGGCCGACATCGTTCGACATCGCCTATCGTGCAGGCGTGTCGCAGTCGACGGTCTCGCGTGCCTTGCGGGGCGATCCCAATGTCAACGAGGAAACGCGCCGCAAGATCGAGGCGATCGCGCGCGAGTTGAAGTACAAGGTCGACAAAAACGCCTCCAATCTCCGCCGCCAGCGTTCCAACACCATCGCGGTCCTGTTCTTCGAAGATCCCAGTCCCGATCCGTCGCAGATCAATCCATTCTACCTGTCGATGTTGGGATCGATCACCCGTGCCTGCGCCAAGCGCTCGTTCGATCTGCTGATCTCGTTCCAGCGGAACGCCCAGGATTGGAACGAGGACTATGAGGATTCGGGCAAGGCCGACGGATTGATCCTGCTCGGCTATGGCGACTATCTCACCTATCGTCTGCACCTCGAACAGTTGGTGGCGCAAGGCACGCGCTTCGTGCGGTGGGGCGCGGTCCAGGAAGGCCAGCCGGGCCTTTCCATCGGCTCCGATAACTTCCAGGGCGGCCGTCTCGTCACCGACCATCTGATCGGCCTGGGGCGGCGCTCGATCGCCTTCCTTGGCGATGCTTCCAATCACTATCCCGAATTTTCCGAGCGTTATCGTGGCTTCCTCGCAGCGATGGAAGCCGCCGGGATCGAGCCCGGGCCGCAGATCGATGCGGTCAGTTCCGAGGAATCCGGCATGGCCGCGGCAGCGCGCCTGATCGCCAGCGGGTTCAAGTTCGACGCCATCGTTGCCGCCAGCGATCTCATTGCCGCGGGAACGCTGCACTGGCTGCGCGATGCCGGTATCGACGTGCCGCGCGATGTGTCGCTGACCGGCTACGACGACATTCCCGCCGCCAGCCTGGTCAATCCGCCGCTGACCACCGTGGCGCAGGATACCTGGCTCGCCGGCGAGACGCTGGTCGGCACGCTGCTGAAGCAGGTTGCTGGCGAAGCGGCGGAGAACCAGGTTCTCCCCGCCAAGCTGATCGTGCGTCGCTCCTGCGGCGCCAAGCGCTGATCAGGCCTTTTCTTTCGGCAGCCGCAGCACCAGGACGCCGGAAATCAGGAAGCAGACCCCGCCCAGCGCCAGGATGTGGATCGCGCTGTCGTGGAACGCTACTTTCAGGATGAAGCCGAGCACGCTTGCCGCGATCAACTGCGGGATCACGATGAAGAAATTGAAGATGCCCATGTAGACCCCCATGGTCTTGGCCGGCACGCTGTCCGAGACGATGGCGTATGGCATCGACAGGATCGAGGCCCAGGCAAAGCCGACACCCACCATCGAGGCGAGCAGCCATACCGGATCGTGGACAAACAGGAACGACAACAGGCCGGCGCCGCCGAGCCAGACGCTGATAAGGTGCGTCCAGCGCCGCCCCAGCGTGCGTGCCATCGTCGGCAGCACGACGGAGGCCAGCGCCGCGAAGCCGTTATAGGCCGCGAACAGGACGCCGACCCAGTTGGCGCCCTCGTTGTAGGCGACGGATTTGGTGTCCATTGAATGGTAGAAGGTCTGGGCGACGGCGCTGGTCGAATAGAGCCACATCGCGAACAGCGCAATCCAGGAAAAGAACTGCACCGGCGCCAGCATTTTCATCGCCGCGGGCATGGTTTCGACGTTGCGCATGATGGCCGAGAACAAGCCTTTGGGCTCGCCTGGGCGTTGCAGCAACAGCGCGATTCCCCAAACGGCGGCGCCGGCCCACAATAGATAAAGCTGCTTGTCGAGCGTGAAACCGTACATCTGTTGGAACCGGTCGGCAAAATGGCGCATCGCCCAGAACCCGGCAATGCCGATGACCAGCCAAAGAGCACCCCAGCCGCGCTTGGGGGCTCCGGCTGGGGGAAGTTCCGGGGAGGCATCGTCGAACGCTTCGAGTTCTTCAGGCGGATACTCGCGGGTCGAAATCACCGTCCACAGCACCGTGATAAACAGCACGACCGCGCCGAGGAAAAACGAATAGCGCACGGTATCGGGCACGACGCCGGCCGGGGCGGTGTTGGCGATGCCGGCCTTCTCGAACAGCCAGGGCAGGGCACTCGCCACCACCGCGCCGGTGCCGATCAGGAAGCTCTGCATGATGAAGCCGGTCGGCCGCTGATGGGTCGGCAACTGGTCGCCGACGAAGGCCCGGAACGGCTGCATTGAGGTGTTTATCGAACCGTCGAGGATCCACAGCATCACCGCCGCCACCCACAGGAATGGGGACATCGGCATGAAAAGAAGGGCCGCCGAGGATAGGAGGGCTCCGACCAACAGATACGGCCTGCGGCGGCCAAGTTTCGTCCACGTACGATCCGACAAATAGCCGACCAGCGGCTGGACGATGAGGCCGGTCAGCGGCGCGGCGATCCACAAAATCGGGATGTCGTCGATCTTTGCACCGAGGGTCTGGAAGATGCGGCTGACGTTGGCGTTCTGCAGCGCGAATCCGAACTGCAGGCCAAGGAACCCGAAGCACATGTTCCAGATCGCGAAAAAGCTGACGCTCGGTTTTCTGGCGACCGGCGCCCCAGTCAAGCTGGGGGTGACGCTTGGCATGTTTTTGTTCTCTGAGCCGTTTCTTCCCGGCCCGGAGTGTACGCCGGCATCGGCTGGGGGCAATCGGGGGGCCCCCACCTTGCATACGTATGTTGCCCGAACGGCTCGCGCCGGCGCGTCAGTTCCGCCGCATACCGACGAAAACGAAGCCGAGGCCGGCAACCAGCAGGATCACGCCGCCCACGGTGGGGAACGAGATGACGTGGCTTTCCTTCTTGTCGACCTGGAGCGGCCCGGCCTTCACAACCGGCTCGGTGTCGGTATAGCGAACCTGCCCGAAGGCGAGTGCCGCCACGCCCAAGATCGCCAGCAAGGCACCGATCAACACCATTCCACGCATCAATCCGCTCCGCTCCACGAGGTCCGGGTAGGAACGCGCGGCCTGAGTTCGCGTTCCGCCTCAGTCGGCGGGGCGCGCGGCGAAGCCGGCGAGGATTTCGGCAAACCAGCGTGCCGCGGTCAGGGCGCCGATGGAGCCGACGTCGAGGCTGGGGTCGAATTCGGCGAGGTCGACGACGCGGACTTTGGGGTGGGCGGCGATGAGCCGGGCGGCGGCGAAAAAGTCCTGCACTGCGATACCACCGGGGCGTGCACCTGGGGCGGCCGGCATCTGGGCGCGATCGATGACATCGATATCGAAATCGACATAAATCGCGTCGCATACCTTCGCGAGGCGGGCGAGTTCGAGTTCCACAACGGCGACGAAGCCGCGCCTGCGGCAGTCGCGCGCGGTACGTATGGCAATGCCGGCCGCCAGGGCTTTGGCGTGCGCCTTGGCGGTGTTGGCGAAGGGTAGAAGCCCGATCTGGCTGATGTGCTCGCCGGCCAAGCCATCCTCAAGCAGGGCTGCGATGGGGTTGCCATTGTTGAGCCCGCCGTCGGTATCGCGCAGGTCGAAATGGGCATCCAGGGTGATGAGGCCGACGCGCTGAAGCGATGTGTCGAGCCCATGCACGCCCGGACGTGTCACCGCATTATTGCCGCCGACGAGAATGGTGAGCGGGCGGTCGGCATATTCGGCCACAGCGCTCGTGATCGGGGCGAACGCATCTGCCGGCGTGCAATCGGCGACCGCAATGTCGCCAGCATCGAACACGGCAAAACCCGACAGGTCGGTCCCGGTTTCGAGATCGTAGACGCTCATCCGCCGCAGGGTTTCGCGCAACACGCTTGGCGCCAGATCGCAGCGGCCGGGCGTAATCGACTCGCGGTGAAGCGGCGCACCGATCAACGCCACAGGAGCGCCGGGGTGGGTGCCGAGCACGTCACGAACCGAATGCCAGCGCTTGTTTTCGGACATTTCCGGCGCGTCGGCTCTGGTTTTGGGCATGGAAGATTATCCTCGTTTCCCAGCCTGCAGGATGTATCGTCACCGGCCCCGACAGGATCATCAGCGATGTGGGACATCTTACTCACGGACTGCCGCGCCGCCACCATGGATTCGGCGGGTACCATCGACGATGCCGCGATCGCGATCGAAGCCGGACGCCTTGCCTATGTCGGGCCGCGCACCGCGTTGCCGCCTAACGATGCCCGCAGGACGCGTGCGCTCGGTGGCGCCTGGGTGTTGCCGGGCTTCATCGATTGCCACACCCATCTCGTCTATGCCGGCAACCGCGAACACGAGCGCGACTTGCGCGCGGCGGGGTTGAGCTACGAGGACATCGCCAGGGCCGGCGGCGGCATCATGGCGACGGTGCGCGATACCCGTGCCGCCGACGAAGACGCTCTGACCGAAACGGCGCTGGTGCGGGCGAAGGCGATGGCACGCGAGGGTGTCACCACGGTCGAGATCAAGTCAGGTTATGGCCTCGACCTCACCAACGAGTTGAAGATGCTGCGGGCGGCCGCCCGGGTCGGCGAAGCGGCGGGACTGCGCGTTTGCCGGACCCTGCTTGGCGCCCATGCGCTGCCGCCGGAGTTTGCCGCTGATCGTGATGGCTATGTGCGCCTCATCATCGACGAGATGATCCCAACCGTGGCGCGCGAACATCTCGCTGAGGCGGTGGACGTGTTCTGTGAAACCATCGCCTTCACGCCGGCGGAGACCGAACGTCTCTTCGCGGCGGCAAAGGCGCACGGGTTGCGGGTGAAGCTTCACGCCGACCAGCGTTCCGATCTCGGCGGCGGGGCGTTGGCGGCAAAGCACCATGCCCTGTCGGCCGATCATCTCGAGCATCTGAGTGCGGCGGGTGTTGCGGCGATGGCAGCGGCCGGAACCGTCGCGGTGCTGCTGCCCTATGCCTTCCATCATCTTGGCGATACCCATCCGCCGCCGATCGAGGCCTTGCGCCGCGCCGGTGTGCCGATTGCGGTGGCGACCGATTGCAACCCCGGCACCTCGCCGATCCAGTCGCCGCTGCGCCTGAAAGAGATCGCCGAAACCGTATTCGGCCTGACGCCTTCTGAGGTGTTGGCGGGGATGACCGTCAATGCTGCCCGCGCTTTGGGGATAGCGGCTGAAACCGGCAGTCTTGCGGTCGGCAAATCCGCCGATCTTGCGGTTTGGGACATTGCCGATCCCGCCGACTTGTCCTATGGCCGCAGTCATCTCGTCGGGCGCTGGCTCGGCGGCACGGAGGTTTTCCATGACTGACAATGCCCGCATCATCCGGGCTCCGCGCGGGCCCGAAAAGAGCTGCAAGACCTGGGACGCGGAAGCGGCCTTGCGCATGCTGATGAACAATCTCGATCCCGAGGTCGCCGAACGGCCACAGGATCTGGTCGTCTATGGCGGCATCGGTCGGGCGGCGCGCAATTGGCTGGCGTTCGACCGCATCGTGGCGGCGCTGAGGGCGCTCGAGCCGGACGAAACGTTGCTGGTCCAGTCGGGCAAGCCGGTCGGCGTGTTCCGTACCCATGCCGGCGCCCCTCGGGTGCTGATCGCCAATTCCAATCTGGTGCCGCATTGGGCGACCTGGGAGCATTTCCGCGCCCTCGATCGCCATGGCCTGATGATGTACGGCCAGATGACCGCCGGCTCGTGGATTTACATCGGCAGTCAGGGAATTGTACAGGGTACGTACGAAACCTTTGCCGAAATGGGCCGGCGCCATTACGGCGGCGACCTCGCCGGCCGCTGGATTTTGACCGCCGGGCTCGGCGGCATGGGTGGAGCGCAGCCCTTGGCCGCGACAATGGCCGGCGCTTCCATGCTGGCGGTGGAATGCCAGAGGAGCCGCATCGAGAAGCGGCTCGAAACCGGATACCTCGACGTCGCCACCGACAATCTCGACGAAGCCTTGCGCACCATCGCCAAATCGGTGTGGGACAAGGCGCCGGTCTCGGTGGGGCTCGTCGGTAACGCCGCGGAAGTGTTGCCAGAGCTGGTGCGCCGCGGCATCAAGCCGGATGCGGTGACCGACCAGACCAGCGCGCACGATCCGGCCAACGGCTATCTGCCGGAAGGCTGGACGCTGGCGGAATGGGAAGACCTCCGCGCCAAAGAGCCGGAACGTGTCGCCGCCGCCGCGCGCGCGTCCATCGCCAAGCATGTGCAAGCGATGCTGGCGTTTGCGGCGCAAGGCATTCCGACCTTCGACTATGGCAATAACATCCGGCAGGTGGCGAAAGACGAGGGCGTTTCCAACGCCTTCGACTTCCCCGGTTTCGTGCCCGCCTATATTCGTCCGCTGTTCTGCCGCGGCATCGGTCCGTTCCGCTGGGCGGCGCTGTCGGGCGATCCCGAAGATATTTACCGCACCGACGAGGCGGTGAAGGCGCTGTTTCCGGAAAACGCCTCGCTGCATCGCTGGCTCGACATGGCCAGGAACCGCATTCAGTTCCAGGGCCTGCCGGCGCGCATCTGCTGGCTCGGTCTCGGCGAACGCCACAAGGCCGGGCTCAAGTTCAACGAAATGGTGGCCAGCGGCGAACTCAAGGCGCCGATCGTCATTGGTCGCGATCATCTCGATTCCGGCTCCGTGGCAAGTCCCAACCGCGAAACCGAAGCCATGCGTGACGGCTCCGATGCGGTCTCCGACTGGCCGCTGCTCAATGCTTTGCTCAACACCGCCTCGGGCGCGAGCTGGGTGTCGCTTCATCACGGCGGCGGCGTCGGCATGGGCTTCTCGCAGCATGCCGGCGTGGTGATCGTCGCCGACGGCACCGCGGACGCCGCCGAACGACTCGCCCGGGTGCTGTGGAACGACCCGGCGACCGGGGTGATGCGCCATGCCGATGCCGGCTACGACAGCGCTGCTGCGACGGCTCGTGCTCAAGGTCTCAACCTTCCTTCCCTCGGAGATGCGTCATGAAAATCGGTGAACCGCTGAGCCTGGGCGACCTGCGCGGCATCTTCGAAACGGCGCCGAAACTCGAATTCACGCTCGAGGCCTTTGCCCGCATCGACCGCGGTGCCAAAGCCATTGCCGACGTCATCGCCTCGGGCGCCACGGTCTACGGCGTCAACACCGGCTTCGGACTCCTCGCCAACACCGAAATCCCCAAGGACGATCTGGTCGCGCTGCAGCGCAATCTGGTGCTGTCGCACGCCTGCGGCGTCGGTTCCCATCTTGCCGATGAGATCGTACGGCTGATCCTGGTGTTGAAGATCGCCTCGCTGTCGCGCGGCGCGTCGGGTATCCGGCGCGAGACCGTTGCCGCGCTGGCGCGCCTCGTCGAAGCGGAAGTCTATCCGTGCATTCCGTCCAAGGGCTCGGTCGGTGCGTCAGGTGATCTTGCACCGCTGGCGCATCTGTCCGGCGTGCTGCTCGGCATCGGTTCGGCGCGGGTCGCGGGCCGTGTCGTGCCGGCGGCCGAAGCGCTTGCCACTGCCGGACTGGCGCCGATCACGCTGGGGCCAAAAGAAGGCCTCGCCCTCCTGAACGGCACCCAGGTCTCCACTGCCATTGCGCTCGCCGGCCTGTTCGAGACCGAAAAAGTGTTCACCGCGGGAATCGTCGCCGGTGCGATGTCGACCGATGCCTTCAAGGGCTCCGACACGCCGTTCGACGCCCGCATCCATGCGCTGCGCGGCCAGCCCGGACAGATCGCCACTGCCACCATGCTGCGCAGCTTGATGCACGGCTCAGAAATCCGCGAATCCCATCGCGCCCCCGGCGACGACGGCAAGGTGCAGGACCCCTATTCGTTCCGCTGCCAGCCGCAAGTGATGGGCGCCGTGCTCGATGTCTTGCGCGCTGCCGCCAAGACGCTGCAGATCGAAGCCTCGGGCGTCACCGACAATCCCTTGGTACTCGACGACGGCACCGTGGTGTCAGGCGGCAATTTCCACGCCGAACCGGTGGCGCTCGCCGCCGACCAGATCGCGCTCGGGCTCTGCGAGATCGGCAATATTTCCGAACGGCGCACTGCCATCCTGGTCGATCCGAAAATGAGCGGACTGCCGGCATTCCTGGTCAAAGAGTCCGGCCTCAACTCAGGCTTCATGATCGCCCAGGTCACGGCGGCGGCGCTGGTGGCGGAGAACCGCATGCATTCCCATCCCGCCTCCGTCGACACCGTGCCGACCAGCGCCAATCAGGAAGACCATGTCTCGATGGCCACCCACGGTGCCCGCCGCCTTCTCGACATGGCCGACAATGCCGCCAGCGTCGTGGCGATCGAACTGTTGGCGGCCTGCCAGGGGCTCGATTTCCGCCGGCCGCTGCGCAGTTCCGCCAAACTCGAACGCGCGGCACAGGAAATCCGCGCCCTGGTCAGGCCCTACGAGCGCGACCGCTATTTCGCGCCGGACATTGAAGCCATCACCGGCCACGTCAAAACCGGCGCCTTCACCGGCCTTGTCGGCGATATTTTCTAGAACTTCTGGCTGATGGTGATCGAGATGAATCGCGGTTTGGTCGGCAGGATGTAGGGCTCGTAGCCGCAGACCTGGGTCGTGCAATAGG
>NZ_JBWZET010000295.1:0-18493 GCF_056722145.1 Rhizomicrobium sp.
GGTCGCGCCTCTCACGACCCGCCGAGCAACGCGAGACATAACGGACCCAGGATACGCAGCTCGCGTGCGTATCGGACAATCGCGGCTGAATAAACCGCGAGCGTGCGGGTTTCACCGGGCGAACGGACTGTGCCTGTCAGCGGCCGAATGAACCCGGCCGCTCTGCTGGCGCCCCGTTCGCGGAGGGTACTCCCCGAGCGAGCGGACTTGCGAAAACAGGCCCGCTCTCGGCATATTTAAGGAGACCAATGCGGAATGACGCTTGTCGCCTCGCCGATGACGAGTTGCGGATTGGACGGCAGGTCGACCTGCTCCTTCTTTTCGCGCGCCGAAACGCAGGCAAGGGTGCGCCGGCCGAAGGTCGCGAAGTCGCCGGCGTGCGGCAAGCTCTCCACCGCGCAGGCGTCAAAGTAGGTGTACTGGTCGGTGGCGCCGCAGCCGAACGAGGAGCGGTCTTTCGCCGCCGCGGTCAGCACGATGCGATCGGGCGCCTTCAGCCGCTCGACGAAAACGCCGGAGTAACAGGCCGAAACGATCACCACGGCGGGCCGGTGCGGACAGGCGGCGGCGATCATTTTGGCCAGTCTTTTCGGGCTCACGATATAATCGCCGATGCCGATGCCGCGCTCGCTGCCGTGCGAGGTGAGATAAAGAAGGCATCCGGCTCGCGCCTGCCCCGCCACCTCACCGAGCCCTGTGGCGATGTGCTTGGGCGTCGACCGCTTGGGGTCCGCAAAACGTTGCGGCCAGTCGGTGAACTGGCGGATGTGGCCGGGCTGAAAGCCGAGACCGGCAAGTTCCTTGGCGATCGACATGCGGCCGTTGTCGAATACCGCGGTGTCCTTGCCATCGCTCGAATAGGAATCGCCAGCCACCACCACCGCCGCCCAATCGCCGAAGCCGTTCGCCGCGGCGGGGGCGAGCAGAAACGGCAGCAGCGCGACGACCGCTTTTTTCATCGCCGCACGAACCCGGCCGCCAGTTCGATATGCGACGACCACAGGAACTGGTCGACCGGCATCAGGCGTTCCAGCGTAAAGCCGCCGTCGATCAGCACGCGGGCATCGCGGGCGAAACTGTCGGCATCGCAGGAGACATAAGCGATGCGCGCCAGTTTGCTTTTCGCCAGCATTTTCGCCTGCTCCAAAGCGCCGGCGCGCGGCGGATCGATCGCGACGCCATCGAAGCCGTTGAGTTCGAAATTGGTCAGTGGCCGCTTGAACAGGTTGCGCTTCTCGGTGGTGACCGGCTTCAGTTCCGGCGTTGTTTTGACGGCGGCGGCGAGCGCGTCCAGCATTGCGCTTTCGAGTTCGACCGCATGCACCCGCGCCCTTTGGGCCAACGGGAACGTGAAGGTGCCGCAGCCCGAAAACAGGTCGGCGACGTTCTTGCTCCGCGCCAGCGTCGCGACGACGAAACTCTGCAGAGCCGCTTCGCCTTCGCGCGTCGGCTGCAAGAAGGTTTCCGGCGGCAGTTCCACCCGCGCCTTGCCGAGGCAAACCGTCGGCGCCGCCAGCGACACCACCGTCTCGCCATGGGCCGAGATGCGCGCGATCTTTAGCTTCGCCGCCCACCGCGCCAGCGCGGTCAGCGTTTCGGTGTCGTTGGGGCGGCGCCAGCGCAAGCCGAGATCGGGCCCGGTCTCCGTTGCCGTCAACCGCACTTCGGCATCGCCCACCGGCGCCAGCAGCTCGCCGAGCATGTCGCGCAAACCCGGCAGCAGCGCCGTCAAGGCAGGTGTCAGCACGCGGCATTCGGCGAGATCGACGATGTCGTGCGTCCGCGCCGCGTGGAAGCCAAGATGAACTCGCCCCGCCTCCAGCTTCGCCTTCATGGTAGCGCGCCGCCGCGTTGCGGGCGGAACTTCGACGATATCCTCCACCGCCGCCGTCACGCCGTGGCGGTCGAGCGCTGCCACCACCGCCTCGCGTTTGAGCGCGCGATAGGCATCATCGGGTCGGTCCTGATGGACACAGCCGCCGCAAATGCCGAAATGGCGGCACAGCGCCGTCACGGCTGCCGCGCCCCGATCAGGAATTCGCGATTGCCGTCACCGCCCTCGATCGGGCTGTCGATGGTGCCGAGCACGGTCCATTTGTGTTTCTTCAGCACCGCCAGCACTGCGGCGACGGATTCATTCTGCGCCGCTTCGTCCTTGACGATGCCGCCCTTGCCCACCGCGGCGCGCCCGGCCTCGAACTGCGGCTTCACCAGCGCCACCAGCCAGGCATTGCGGGCCAGCGCCAACGCCGCCGGCAGCGCCAGCTTGAGGCTGATGAAACTGACATCGGCGACCACCACGCCCGGTGGCTCGGGAATATGCGCGATCGTCAGATTGCGGGCATCGGTGCCTTCGAGCGAGACGACGCGCGGATCCTGCACCAGCTTCTGGCGCAACTGGCCATGGCCGACATCGACGGCATAAACGCGATGGGCGCCGCGCTCGAGCAGCACTTCGGTGAAGCCGCCGGTGGAGGCACCGATGTCGAGGCAGGTGAGCCCCTCGGGCGACAAGTCGAAAGCGTCCAGCGCCGCCAGCAGTTTCAGGGCGCCGCGCGACACATAAGGATGTGCCTTGACGTAAGCGATCTCGGCTCCGTCTTCGATCGACTCCGCCGGTTTCAAGACCCGCTTGCCGTTGGCGGTGACGGTGCCGGCACGAATGGCGGCCTGCGCCTCGGTGCGCGAGGCGGCAAAACCGTGATCGACCAGATAGACGTCGGCACGCGTCGGCATGACTGCCCCACTTATCAGGACTACTTTTCAGATCGCGGGGAGGTCCGGTCAAGCCCGGCCGCGCAAATTTGCTCTACGCGAACCGGGTTACCGCCGCGCCGTCCTGGGAACGGCCCAAAGCCGCCAGCGCGGTGTGGACGATGGCACCGGAATCCAATCCCGCCTCGCCATACTGGCGTTCCGGCGTATCGTGGTTCTGGAACCGGTCGGGCAGCACCATCGGGCGCACCTTCAGACTGCCATCGAGCAGCCCCTCCCACGCGAGGAACTGCAGCACATGGGCCCCAAAGCCGCCGACGGCGTTTTCCTCGATGGTGATGAGCAGCTCATGTTCCTTGGCCAGCCGCCGGATGAGGTCGTGATCGAGCGGCTTGGCGAAGCGCGCATCGGCAACCGTGGTCGTCAAGCCGCAGGCCGACAGCTTTTCTGCCGCATCGAGCGCCGGCGCCAACCGGGTGCCGAGGCTGAGGATCGCGATCGACGTGCCTTCCCGCACGATGCGGCCTTTGCCGATCTCGAGGGGACTGCCGACAAACGGCCGCTCGAGGCCGACACCTTCACCGCGCGGATAGCGCAGCGCAATCGGGCCTTCGTCGTAGCGCGCCTGGGTCGCCACCATATGCATCAACTCGACCTCGTCGGCCGCCGCCATCACCACCATGTTGGGCAAGGTGGCGAGATAGGTCACGTCGAACGAACCGGCATGGGTGGCGCCGTCGGCGCCCACCAATCCCGCCCGATCAATCGCGAAGCGCACCGGCAGGTTCTGCAGTGCCACATCATGCATCACCTGATCGTAGGCGCGCTGCAGGAAGCTCGAATAAATGGCGCAGAACGGCCGCATGCCTTCCGCCGCCATGCCGGCCGCAAACGTCACCGCATGCTGCTCAGCAATGCCGACATCGAAAAAGCGGCCGGGGAATTCCTTGGCGAAGACATCAAGGCCGGTGCCCGCCGGCATTGCAGCGGTGATCGCAACGATGCGCGGATCGGCCTTGCCTTCGGCCACCAGCGCGTCGGAAAACACCTTGGTATAGCTCGGCAGATTGGTCTTCGACTTTTTCTGCTCGCCGGTCAGGACGTTGAACTTGGTGACGCCGTGATATTTGTCGGCACTGGCCTCGGCAGGAGCATAGCCCTTGCCCTTCTGGGTGACGACATGGACCAAGATCGGTCCACTTTGCATGTCGCGCACGTTCTCCAGGATGGGAATGAGGTGTTCGAGATTATGGCCGTCAATCGGACCGACGTAATAGAAGCCCAATTCCTCGAACAGTGTGCCGCCGGTGACCAGGCCGCGGGCGTATTCTTCGACCCGGCGGGCGGCGACGGCGAACGGGCGCGGCAGCTTCAGAGCCAGACGCTTCGCCAGACGACGCAGGCCGCGATAGGAACGCGACGAAACCAAGCGGGACAGGTGCGCCGACAGCGCGCCCACCGGCGGGGCGATCGACATGTCGTTGTCGTTGAGGATCACGATCAGCGGCGTATTGGCGGCGCCGGCATTGTTCATGGCCTCATAGGCCATGCCCGCGCTCATCGAACCATCACCGATGACGGCGACGACCTTGTTGTTGTCGCCCTTGAGATCGCGCGCCACCGCAAAGCCACAACCGGCGGAAATCGAAGTCGAGGAATGGGCGGCGCCGAACGGGTCGTATTCGCTTTCCGCGCGCTTGGTGAAACCCGACAATCCGCCGCCCTGGCGCAAGGTGCGCATCCGCTCGCGACGACCTGTCAGGATTTTGTGGATGTAGGCCTGATGGCCGACGTCCCAGATCAGGCGATCTTGCGGCGTGTTGAAAACATAGTGCAGTGCGATCGTCAGTTCGACGACGCCAAGGCTCGAACCGAGATGGCCGCCGGTAACCGATACGATGTCGATCAGCTCGTTGCGCAACTCCTGCGCGAGTTGCTGCAGCGACTCGCGCGGCAGTGCACGCAATTCCTTCGGCGATGAGACGCCATCAAGAAGCGGCGTCTTGCTCGGTCCCGTCATTCTTATTCGCTCCGCTCACCGTGCCCACGACACAGTCCTCCCCCGCCGTGGCGGCCGCCAGTTGGAGACCCCTGTTATACACAAAGAACGCAATCTGCGCTTCTTTTCAATGACCTGCAGCAAAGAGGGTTATTGCTTTTCCGCAACAAAATTGTTCGCCGCGCGACTTCGCATTCGCCAAACCACTCCCAGGTGAAAGGTCCGTATACTGATTTACCCTGGAATGGCGAAATCAACCGAGATCGGCAGGTTCAGCGGTGACGGCGCCCCCATTCTGCACCAGCTTTTCCAGTCTGTTTTCAGCTGATTTCAGCTTGCTCTCGCAATGCGCTTTGAGGGCTTGGCCGCGTTCGTACAGGGCGATGGAATCCTCGAGATCCACCTGTCCCTGCTCGAGTCGGGACACGATCGCCTCGAGCTCCTTCAAAGCGGCCTCAAACGTGAGCTTGCCCAGATTTGCTGCACTTTCATCACCCACCATATTGCGCCTCACCGATGCACATGCGCCAACTCTACTATTCGTCCACACGGACCTGAACAACACATGCTGCGCTGAGCCAGCGCACCCCGTTTCAGGGGGCAGACATATTTTGTGCCGTGGCCACCAACTTTTGCACGTTTATATCAATCATCGACGAAGTTCCCACCCGACGAAAGGCGACCCTGAAGCAGGAAAACGCTGTAACGCGTTGATATAGCAAATATTTTTCTTCGCCCTTCAGCAATAAACAGCATTTCTCCACGCCCGCGCCCTGGCCCGGCACGTAAATTATCCGATCTCCGCCAAATGCGACATTTCCGTATCATCGTGTCATTTTGTGAAGCAGTCGCGCCACAGTAAGTTAGCTAAATCTTTGCAAATTTGCATCTGTTGGTGACTATAGAACTATTCTGAATTTAGCCTCCTGCGGCGTGCGGGTGCGTGTGCGTGCCCGAAGACGCGGTTCCTGTGCGGATCGCCAAAAAACCGAAAAGGGGGTTCCCTTGACCAGATCGACCAGCCTTCGCTCCTCGCTTTTTCTCGGAGCAGCCTTCGCCGCGGCCCTGATTCCCGCCAGCGCGCAAACCCAGAGTACCGAAACGGTGGTGGTCACCGGCTCGCGCATTCCCACTTCGTCCAACCTGACATCCGTCAGCCCGATCCAGACCGTCACCAACGAGCAGTTCCAGATCAAAGGCGCGACTGATGTCTCCGACATGCTCAACGATCTGCCGCAGACCTTCGTGAGCAACACCAGTGACTTTTCCAACACGAACAACCCGCTCACCGGTCCCGGCGGCGTGACGACCGTGAACCTTCGCGGTCTCGGACCGACCCGCACGTTGGTGCTGGTCAATGGGCGGCGTCTTGGGCTCGGCGATCCCAGCAGCGGCAATCCCAACGCCGCTCCCGACCTCGATCAGGTCCCGGTACCGTTGATCGAGCGGGTGGAGGTGCTGACCGGCGGCGCCTCATCGACCTACGGCTCCGATGCCGTGGCCGGCGTCGTCAATTTCATCATGAAGCAGGACTTCCAAGGTGTTCAGGTGGACGCGCAGTACGGCGCCAACTGGCACACCAATTCGAACAAGCTGGCACGCGGCGTGATTTCCGACACTATTGCCAGCAACACCCAAGGACCGTTGGCGGAAGCGCCGACGGATGTATGGGACGGACGCACCATACAGGCATCCATCACGGTCGGTGCGAATACCGGCGACGGCAAAGGCAACGTCACCGCTTTTGTCGGCTATCGCAATGCCGACCCGGTGTGGATGAAGAACCGCGACTTTGCCGCCTGCCAGATCGACATCGTCGACAGCGACCCGACGCTCACCTCGCGCGATCAGGGTGCGTTTTGCGCCGGCTCGAGCAATTCAAACTATTTCCAGCCCAAGACGCTGCCGGCGCAACCGGTCTATTCGATCGTGGGAAACCAAGCGGTGCTGCAGCCCTCACCCGGATCGAACCCGCCATCCGCGTTCAATTCGAACGTCTATGAAACACTGTCGCGCCAGGATACCCGCTTCAACGGCGCCGTCTTCGCCCATTATGACGTTACGGACTGGGCCAAGCCCTATACCGAATTCGAATTCATGAACGATCGCTCGTTCCAGCAAGTCGCACCGACGGCGGTCTTCCGCGGCGCCAATGCCTTCTCTCCGGATGGCTCGGGCGCCTGGTTCGTCAATTGCGACAACCCGCTGCTCAGTGCCAGCGAAGTCACCGCCTTCTGCACCAGCCAGGGTCTGAGCGGGACCGCCAGCACGCCGCTCGAAATCGGCCGGCGCAACGTCGAAGGTGGCGGACGCACCAGCGACTACGAGCACATGAACTTCCGCGGCGTGGTCGGCCTCAAAGGCGATATCGACGACGCTTGGCACTACGACGCGTTCGGGTCCTACTACTACGTCACCATCGATCAGACCGCCGGCAACTACATCTCCAACCAGAAGGTCAACAACGCCCTCCAGGTCGTGTCGGTGGGGGGCGTTCCAACCTGCAAATCGGTGGTCTCCGGCGCCGATCCGGCCTGCGTACCCTACAACGTCTTCACCGAAGGGGGCGTTACGCCGGACCAGATTGCCTATCTTTCGACCTACGGCACCTCGCGCGGCACGCTGTTCGAGGAAATCCTTGAAATCGACATCACCGGCGATCTCAGTTCCTATGGCATCCGCTCCCCCTTCGCCAACGACGGCGTCCAGATTGCGGTCGGCGCCTCCAACCGCAAAGACAAGATGACCTATGCCGGCGACGTCGCCGAAAACTCTAACGACCTCATCGGCTTTGGCGGAGCGGTGGTGCCGATCGACAACTCCATCAACGTCACCGAAGGGTACGGAGAAATCCGCGTCCCCCTGCTGCAACGCCTGCCGATGGCAGAAGACCTGTCGATCGACGCCGGCATCCGGTTCTCACGCTACACCAGCGGCCACAATCCGACGACGTGGAAGGTGGGCATCCAGTGGTCGCCGATCGACGACATCCGCTTCCGCTCGTCCTATGACGTTGCGATCCGGGCACCGTCGATCCTGGAAAGCTATACGCCGCAGTCTGTGACCAACACCTCCATCGTCTCGGTCGATCCCTGCGCCGGACCGGCCACACGGTCTCTGGCAGAGTGCGTGCGGACCGGCGTCACGCCGACCGAATACGGCAACGGCACCACGACCAACTCGATCGGCCAATGCCCATCGGGTCAGTGCGCCATCCTGCTCGGCGGCAACCCGGCGCTGTCACCGGAGAAGGCCAAGACGTTCTCGGTCGGCCTCACGGCCACTCCGACGATGGTTCCCGGGCTCACCGCCAGCGTCGACTACTACAAGATCGACGTCTACAACGGCATCATCCAGGGCATTCCGATCAACGTCTCGCTCAACAACTGCCTCAACACCGGCGATCCCAAGTTCTGCAGCCTGATCCATCGCACCTCGGCGGGCACGCTCTACGGCACCACGGTGGCGGGCGGTGGCTATATCGAGAGCACGTTCGTCAACTCGGGCTACTTCAACAACTCGGGCATCGACTTCCAGACCGACTATCAGATGGGGCTCGATACGATCGGGCTCGACGACTACGGCAGCCTCGGCTTCCATCTGGTCGGAACCTACACCCTGACGTCCAAGACCCAGACGCTGTCGACGGAGCCGACCTATGATTGCGTCGGACTGTACGGCAATACCTGCGGCTCGCCGCTGCCGAACTGGCGTCATCAAGTCCGGGTCAACTGGCAGACGCCCTGGGACGTGATGTTCGCGGCCACCTGGCGCTACATCGGTCCATCCGAGTTCGATGCCAACCAGGCGACGCAGCCGGTGCTGTACGCCGGCAGCTTCGACCGCTTCAACGCGCGCATCCCGGGCATGAGCTACATCGACCTCGCCGCAACCTGGCAGATGACCAACGAGCTGCAGCTCAGGGCCGGCATGAACAACGTCTTCGACACCGACCCGCCGATCGTTTCCAACCTGATCACCGGCACCGGCACGCCCAACACCTACAACAACTACGACCTGCTCGGCCGGCAGGTGTTTGTGGCGATTACCGCAAAATTGTAGACGTTCACAACAAAAACCCGCCAGCACACGTTGCTGGCGGGCTTCTTTTTGCCTGGCCGATCCGCTACTGCGGCAGGTTGGTGGCCCTGAGCTCAATCGCCCCGCGCGGCGCCGTCCTGACGGCCCGCACCGCTTCTTGAGTCATCGGCGCGTTCATCAGGGTGTTGAAGTTTTCGATCGCCTGAACCTCGTCGCTGCCGCCGCCGAAGAATTCCTCGATCGATTCCAGCAGCCCCTTCTGACGCGGATAGACCTTGAAGGTGACGCGGTCGCCCTGCGGAATCCCGGCAAGACGCTTGGCGATGTCGGCCGCATCCCAGAACCCGCCGAGCTTGTCGACCAGCCCGCGCTGCGCCGCATCGGTGCCCGACCACACCCGGCCGCGGGCGATGTCGAGAACCTTGGCAATCGGCAGATGCCGGCCGGCCGCGACCTTCTGGGTAAAGTCGTCATAGATCACGTCGGCCTGATGGTTGATCGAGTCCCACTGCTCCGGCGTATAGGGCTGCAGGTCGGAGTTGATCAGCGCATTGCGTCCGACGCCGACCATTTCGCCATGCACGCCGATCATCCCGAGCGAATTGTTGAACGACACCTTGCCGGTCAACACGCCGATCGATCCGGTGATGGTGCCCGGTTCGGCGACGATCTTGTTGGCGCTGAGCGAGATGTAATAGCCGCCCGACGCCGCCAGATAGCCCATGCTCACGACCACCGGCTTGCCGGAGGCCTGGGCCTTCTTCACCGCATCCAGAATCTGATCCGACGCCGAGACCGATCCGCCGGGCGAGTCGACGCGCAGAATGATAGCCTTGATGTCCTTGTCGTCGGTCGCCTGACGGATGGCGCGGGCCATGTCGTCGCCGGCAATCACCGTGTCGCGGTTGAACGGCCCTTGCTTGGTGCTGCCGTTGACGATCTCGCCGGCGGCCTCGATCAGAGCGATGTGCGGACCGCTGCCGAACGAGTTTTCCGGCTTGGTCGACAGGAACTGCGCCAGCGCGACGGCATCGGCATTGTCACCGGCCTTGGCCAGCGCCGCATTGAGCGCATCGTCATCATAGCCGACGCGGTCGATCAGCTTCTTGGCCTTGGCATCTTCGGTGAACTGCGGGCTGGCTTCGAACGCCGCCTTCATCGCGTCCGGCGACAGCTTGCGCTGCTTGGCGGTTTCCGCCACCGCCACGTCGTACCAGGATTGCAACAGCGCGGTGAGCTGCTCCTTGTCCTCCTTCGTCATGCCCGATTCCATGTACATGTCGGCGGCACTCTTGTACTCGCGCCGCTTGGCGATCTGCGGTTCGGCCTTGATCTTGTCGAACAGGCCGCGAAGGAAAACCCCGCCCGCCCCGGCACCGGCCGGGAAGAACGCCGACTTCGGCTGCATCCAGATCTGGTCGCCGGCCGTGGCCGCGAGATAATCGCCGAGGCCCGAGCCTTCGAAATCCTGCGCATGCACGATCACGAACTTGCCGGAGGCGCGGAACTTGAGCAGCGCCGCCTTGATCTCCTGGGCCCGCGCGATCGGCAGATTGCCCGAGCCGATCCGGATGAACACGCCCTTGACCCGGCTGTCGCGCTCGGCGGCATCGAGACCCAGAATGATGTCCATCATCGTCATCGGCTTGTTGCCGAGGGCAAACGTGCTCGGCGCCGAATCGACGATCTCTTTGCGCAGATCGAGGGTCAGCACCATGTTGTGCGGAAGCCTGTCCCCCGACGCCATCGCGATCAGGACGATGACGATCACCAGCAGAATGACTGCCACGAAGAATTTCAGGAAGCCGTTGATGGCGCCGGTGAAGATCGAACCGAGCCAACGCAAGACTGCGACCATGGAAGTTTGTCCTTTGAAGCAGACGGCCCCGTCCGGCCGCTTTGAAACCCAATATAGGGGGGAAGTGCCGTTTTCGAACGTGCCGGGACGCTACACAACAAGGAATATTGCATAACGCAGGTTAAGAATTTTGTCCTCTTCCGCCGCGGAGCGACGATCCGGAAGAGCCAAAATCGCAAAACCGCAATTCAAATCAGATCAAACCGTTGCAAGGATTTGATATTCTCCTTACCAGCGGGCCGGCGTTGGCAGCGCCTCCTTGGGCAGTTGGGTGGATTTCCGGGTCACTTCGTTGCGCCCCAGCCTTGGCCTCGGTGACCAGGGCGCGGCCTTGCGCGATGAAGGCGCGGATGTCGGCGTAGAGGGTCAAGCGCTCGCGGGTGAACTTGCCGTGCTTGAAGGCATTGGCGTTGCCGGGCGGCGCACCGCGACGCCGGGGTCCGTGCGGAACGAGAAGGCGCTTTCTCCTCATCCGGTGCCACCCGCAATTGACGATTGCGAATTCAATTCCCCCTCAAGGTTTTGACGCTTCTTCCTTTTCGCCCTGCGTCGCGGCGGCGCCAGCATGTTACCCAGCGCCTGGCCGAGTACCGCGCCATCGGCGATGAGGCGGGCCGCGCTCCACGCCAAGCGTCGGTCCGTGGGATCGCGCTGCTGCAAATCCCGGCAGCGCTGAAACAAGCGTTCACTCTGCTCAAGGTGAGCCAGCGCCTCGCCGAGCAACTGATCGACGATGTCCTGCGAGTGCTGCGCAGGATCAGTACCGCGTGCTGGTGCGGCGCGGGTCATCTCACCTGACATGATAATGGAAGTGGGAACGCGCGCGCCGATTTCAAGGGCCCATCCGACCCAGCACGCAGCAGTGTTCCGGCGTTTACGAAATAAGGTGCGGATGATGCAGAGCGAATTGGAAGGGGAGGAAATTGAAAATTATTTCGCCGGTATTTATTCGCCCGCACCAGATTAGGATGCGATTTCGATTTGATCGCAATTGCGCAACAACCGATTGTCTTCGGTGGCTAGAGCGGTCAATGCTACAGGCAATCTTTAAACGTGGTGCGAAGATGTTGCCTCATACATTAGAGCAACGAACATTCAGACGAGATCACGTCGTTCATCTTTCCTCCCCCGCGCCGACAGGTCCTTTCACGCCGCACCGCCGGCAAAAAAGCGGGGGAGGTGTCGCGTAGCGACGGAGGGGGGACCGATCCGGCGCTGAAATATTCCCCCCTCCGGCCCTGATGGGCCACCTCCCCCGCTGTTTCGGCGGCGTGCCACCGTCATGATTTGAGCATCGCGGGGGAGGAAAGAATGATCTCGCTTGAACGCCCGATGCTCTTGCAGAATGCGCAACAGCATACGCGACCGTGGGCCTATTCATCCTTGCTCTTTTGACCGCGATCGCCGCACTTCCATTGGGATTACCCCCCGAAGCGGGAATAGGCGTTTCATACTGATCACGCCCTCCTATACTTCCTCCCCCCTGCACACCGCCTGGATCGCGCCCAGCCGGTCGATTTCCACGCGCACCACGTCGCCGTCTTTGAGGTAGACCGGCGGTTTCATGCCGAGGGCGACGCCGCCGGGGGTGCCGGTGAAGATGAGGTCGCCGGGCTCGAGCGTCATCACCTGGCTGACGTGGGCGATCTGGTCCCAGACGTTGAACACCAGATTGGACGTGTTCGAATCCTGCCGCTTGTCGCCGTTGACGAAACAGCGGATGCCGAGGCTGTGCGGATCGGGCACTTCGTCGGCGGTGGTGATCCAGGGACCGAACGGGGCGTGGCTGTCGAAGCTCTTGCCCAGCATCCATTGCGAGGTCGCCAGCTGCCAGTCGCGGGCGCTGACATCGTTGCCGACGCAATAGCCGAACACCGCGCCCGGCGCCTCGGCCCGGGTCAGGTTGCGCCCGCCCTTGCCGATCACCACCACCATCTCGGCCTCGTAATCGACCTCTGCCGACACCTTCGGCAGCAGAATCGGATCGAACGGACCGTTGGCAGCGGTCGGCTGCTTGCAGAACCAAATCTGCCGCGACGGCATCGGCGCGCCAGTTTCACGAACGTGGTCGGCGTAATTCATCCCGATCGCCAGAATCTTGCCCGGCCGCGGCAACGGCGGCAGCAAGTGCACGTTGTCCAAGGGAATCGCCCGCCCCGCGGTGGCTGCAACTGTCGCGCGCACTTGGGGCCAACGGATTATCAGATCAATCATGCCCCCAAAGGACTGCGGCAAAGGCACAATTTCGCCGCCTTCAACCCTCCCCAGGGACACCTGACCACCGGTAGCAAATGTCACCAGTCTCATTGGCCGCGACCTTTCAATCCACCTGTTAATCCCATGTCTTGCTGTCCATATAAGACAGCGTTAGACGACTATGGCATGGCAGGATAAACGGCGGGCCCCATTCCCGTTCCGTTCCCGCCCATTCGGAGCAGATGATGAACCCCCTTAAGGAACTTGGAAAATACGGTCAGGCCCCGTGGCTCGACAATCTCGGGCGCGGCCTGGTGCGCAGCGGCGAACTCGCCAAGCTGGTCAACGAAGAAGGCATCAAGGGGGTCACTTCCAATCCCGCGATCTTCGAAAAATCGATGGGCCATTCCGACGAGTATAACGAGGAAATCACCTCGCTGCTCGCCGCCGGCACGGTCGAGATCGGCGAAGTGTTCAACAACCTCGCCTTCACCGACATCCGCTCCGCCTGCGATGTGCTGAAGACCGTCTACGACGAGACCGGCAAGGCCGATGGCTTCGTGTCGATGGAGTGCAATCCCTATCTCGCCAACGATACCGAAGCGACGCTGACCGAAGCGCGCCACCTGTGGAAGACGATCGACCGCAAGAACGTGATGATCAAGGTTCCGGCGACACCGGCCGGCATTCCGGCGATCCAGACGCTGCTGTCGGAAGGCATCAACGTCAACGTCACGCTGCTGTTCGCCACCGACTATTATCGCAAGGTGGCCGAAGCCTATATCGCCGGCCTCGAAGGCCTGCCGGCCGATTACGATCTGTCCGCCGTATCGAGCGTCGCCAGCTTCTTCATCAGCCGCATCGACGCCAAGATCGACGGCCTCTTGCAGAAGAAGATCGCAGCCGGCGAGAAGGTCGAGCACCTGATGGGCAAGGTCGCGATCGCCAATGCCAAGCTCGCCTATCGCGACTATGAGACGATCTTCTCCGGCCCGCGCTGGGAAAAGCTCGCCAAGCGCGGTGCCCGTCCGCAGCGCCTGCTGTGGGCCTCGACCGGCACCAAGAACAAGAATTACCCCGACACGCTGTATGTCGACACCCTGGTCGGCGACAACACCGTCAACACCATGCCGCCGGCCACCGTCGCCGCCGAACGCGATCACGGCAAGCCGGTCGCTGATGCGATCAAGAGCGATCTCGCCGGTGCCGAAAAGGTGCTCGCCGATCTCGCTGCCACCGGCATCAATCTCGATGACATCACCGACACCCTGCTGGTGGAAGGCGTCGATCTGTTCGCCGATGCGGCCGACAAGCTGTTCGGCGCCATCGCCGGCAAGTGCGATGAGATCACCGGCAAGAAGCTGCGCATCACCTGGTCGCTCGGCGCCGACAAGGACGCGGTCGACGGCTGGGTGAAAACCTGGACGCAAAAGGGCTACATCCGCGCGCTGTGGGCCAAGGACAAGGCGATCTGGACCGGCAGCGACGAAGACAAGTGGCTCGGCTGGCTCGACGCCCCGACTACCGCGAAGGCCAATCTCGCCACATTGGAAGCATTCGCCGCCAAGGTGAAGGCCGCCAAGTGGAGCGACGTGGTCCTGCTCGGCATGGGCGGCTCGAGCCTCGGCGCCGAAGTGCTGCGCGAAGTCCTGGCCAAGGGTGCCAAGTTCCACATCCTCGACTCCACCGATCCCGATGAAGTGCGTTCGCTCGACGAGAAGATCACGCTGGCGACCACGCTCTTCATCGTCGCTTCGAAGTCGGGCTCGACGCTCGAACCGAACCTGTTCAAGGACTATTATTTCGACCGCGTCGCGGCCGCCATCGGCAAGGACAAGGCCGGCAGCCATTTCGTCGCGATCACCGATCCGGGCTCCTCGCTGGAAAAGGACGCCAAGGCGGAAGGCTTCGCCGACATCCTCGAAGGCAAGAAGACCATCGGCGGGCGCTATTCGGTGCTGTCGAACTTCGGCCTGGTGCCGGCGGCGGCGATGGGCGTCGATCTGAAGGCGTTCGTTGCCGAAGCGCTCGCAGCCGAAGCGGCGTGCGGCCCACTCTCCCCGCCTCCGACCAACCCCGGCGCCCAGCTCGGCATCGCGCTCGGCACCCTGGCGAAAGCCGGCAAGGACAAGCTGACCATCTTCGCGTCGAAGGGCCTGTCCAGCTTTGGCGCCTGGGCGGAGCAGCTGATCGCCGAATCCACCGGCAAGCACGGCAAGGGCATCATCCCGGTCGACGGCGAACCGGCCGGTTCGGCCTCCTCCTACGGCAAGGACCGCGTCTTCGTGGTGCTGAAGCTGAAGGGCGAGGATGCGCGCGACACGCTGATCGCGGCGCTGAAGCCGCTCGGCCATCCGGTGATCGAAATCGAAGTCGATGCGCCGATGCAGGTGGCGCGCCTGATCTACGTGTTCGAGATCGCCACCGCGGTCGCGGGCGCCGCGCTCGAGATCAACCCGTTCGATCAGCCCGACGTCGAAGCCGCCAAGATCAAGGCGCGGGCGCTGATGGACGCGGGCGGCGCCAAGGACACCGACAAGCCGGTGTTCGCGGGGGGCGGCGTCGCGGTCTATGCCGATCCTGAAAACGCCAAGGCGCTGGCCGGTGCGACATCACTGGAAGCGGTGCTGAAGGCCCATTTCGGCCGCGTCGGCGCCGGGGACTACATCGCCCTCGTCGGCTTCATCGAACGCAATGCGGCACACACGGCGGAATTCGACGCCATGCGCGCGGCGCTGCGCGATGCGACCGGAGCGGCGGTGTGCCTCGGCTTCGGACCGCGGTTCCCGCATTCCACCGGTCAAGCCTACAAGGGCGGACCGGCCAGCGGTGTGTTCCTGCAGGTGACCGGCAAGCCGGCGCATGACGTGGCGGTGCCGGGTCGCGGCTATACCTTCGGCGCGGTAATCGCGGCGCAGGCGGCCGGCGACCTCGGCGTGCTGGTGGAACGCGGCCGTCGGGCGGTGCGTATCCATCTTGACAACATCGACGACGGCCTTGCTACGGTGCGCAAAGCCATCGAAGCGGCAGTCAAATAGGAGAAGGCATGCAACTTGGAATCGTCGGCCTGGGCCGCATGGGTGCCAACATCGCCCGTCGGCTGATGCGCGGCGGTCACGAGATAGTTGCCTTTGACGTCAACTCTGAAGCGGTGGCGGGTCTGGCACACGAAGGCGCCAAGCCCGCCCGCTCTCTCAAAGAACTGACCGAACTCCTCACTCCGCCGCGCGCGGTGTGGGTGATGCTCCCCGCCGGCAAGATCACCGAGCAGACCATCGACAGCCTCGCCGCCCTGATGGCCGCGGGCGATGCGGTGATCGACGGCGGCAATACCTATTATAAGGACGATATCCGGCGCGCGGCGGCGCTGCGGCCGAAAGCGCTTGCCTATGTCGATGTCGGCACCTCGGGCGGCATCTGGGGGCTCGAGCGCGGCTATTGCATGATGATCGGCGGCGACAAGGACGTGGTGGAGCGCCTTGACCCGATCTTCGCCACCCTGGCGCCGGGCGCCGGTACGATCGCGAAAACCGAAGCCCGCGACGGCCGCGACGCCCGCGTCGAAAACGGCTACATGCATTGCGGGCCGGCGGGATCGGGCCATTTCGTCAAGATGGTCCATAACGGCATCGAATACGGCCTGATGCAGGCCTATGCCGAAGGCTTCGAGATTCTCGAACGCAAGAAAGACGACAAGCTGCCGGAAGCCGAGCGCTTCGACCTCGATCTCGCCGATGTCGCCGAAGTGTGGCGGCGCGGCAGCGTGGTGTCGTCGTGGCTGCTTGACCTTACCGCGATGGCGCTGGCCGAGCACGGCAGCCTGGAAAACTTCTCCGGCTATGTCGACGATTCCGGCGAAGGCCGCTGGACGGTGGAAGCAGCGATCGAGGAAGCGGTGCCGGCCAATGTGCTGTCGGCAGCGCTTTATGCCCGCTTCGGGTCGCGGATGCCGCAAAGCTTCGCCAACCGCCTGTTGTCGGCGATGCGGGCGAAATTCGGCGGTCACGTCGAAGGCAAGCCGAAACCGTGACGCCGGCGCGCACCGAAGTTTTCAACGATCCGCAGGAAATGGCATGGCGCGCGGCCGACTGGATCGCCGGGCTGATTGCCGCGGCCGAGGCGCCGTTCAGGGTTGCACTGACCGGCGGCAATACGCCCCGTCTGCTGTACGGCGAGCTGTCGCTGCGCACGATCGATTGGTCGAAAGTGCAGTTCTACTGGATCGACGAGCGCTTCGTGCCGCCCGGTCATCCCGACAACAACTGGCGGATGGCGCGCGAGACGCTGCTGTCGCATATCGCGATACCGCCCGATCATATCCATCCGATGCCGACCGATGGCGATCCCGACGATGCGGCGCACCGTTATGAGGCGGAGCTGAAACGCGATTACGGTGCCGAGGCGCTTGATCCGGCGCGACCGCTGTTCGATCTCACCCTGCTCGGACTTGGTGGCGATGGACACATCTGTTCGCTGCTGCCGGGCTCGCCGGTGCTGGACGAAGGTACCCTTTGGGCTGCGGCGGTGGCGCATGGCCGGCCCGAAGTGCGCCTGACCCTCACCTACCCTGCGGTTGAATCGAGCCGGCTTACCGTTTTCGTGGTGACCGGCGCCGACAAGGCCGACGCTGTGAAACGGGTGCGGCACGGCGATCACGCTTTGCCCGGCGGACGTTTGCATCCACAGGGGGAGACGGTCTGGCTCTTGGACAGGGCCGCCGCGCGGTTACTGTAGAACTGATCCGAGAATCAGGGGGTGCCATGCCGGCGCGCATTCTTTCCATCGATGTGGGCGGGACCGGCCTCAAAGCGGCGGTGCTCAACCGCGACGGCGACCTCGTCAGCGATCATTTGCGGGTGCTGACCCCCAGACCCTGCCCGCCCGAACTGCTGGTCAGGACGCTGAAGCAACTGGTGCTGCCGTTCAAATCCTATGACAGCGTCGCGGTCGGCTTTCCCGGCGTGGTCCGGGAGGGGCGCATCATCACCGCCCCCAATCTCGGGACCCCGCTTTATGCCGGCTTCAATCTTGCGGCCAAACTGTCGAAGGCGCTCGCCGGCAAGCCGGTGCGGGTCGCCAACGACGCCGACGTCCAGGGCTTCGCCGTCGTCAAAGGCCGCGGTCTCGAAATGGTCGCCACCCTCGGCACCGGCTTCGGCACCTCGCTGTTTCGCGACGGCGAACTGATGCCGCATCTCGAGATCGCCCACCTGCTGGCGCACGACGGCAAAACCTTCGACCAGTTCATCGGCGAAAAGGAACGCAAGAAGCAGGGCACCAAAGCCTGGAACCGCCGCGTCGAGCGGGTGCTGCCGTTCCTGTTCACGCTGGTGCACTACGACACGCTGTACCTCAGCGGCGGCAACGCCAAGCACCTCACCTTCAAGCTGCCCAAGACCATCAAGATCGTGCCCAACATCTCCGGCATCAAAGGCGGCGCCGGCCTGTGGCGGCAGGAGACGTGGAAGTAGCGTGCTTCGCGGCTTTGCACCCCAAGCGGCGTCTCTCTCTGACGGTGCCGTGCGCGCAAAGCGCCTCAGCATGACGGGCGCTTCTGAAATGCGCCACAAGCGGCCCTGCACGCGCAGCTCCGCTTTTGGTGGGTTTCCCCGGGAAGTTAGGCGCGCTGGCACTCGTCCCATTCAAGCGACGGGCGAACAGTCACAGTCCGCTTCCTCCCCAGA
>NZ_JBWZET010000296.1:0-6645 GCF_056722145.1 Rhizomicrobium sp.
TTCACCCTGACGGGACTTGCCATCATCGTCGTCCGCCGCCGTGAAATGGCGGAAGGCCCGCTGTTCTCGGTCGCCAAATGGTGCGGACTAGCCGGCCTTCTCACCGGTTTCGCCGCCGGCCTCAAGCTGCCGATGGCGCCCTATGCGATGGGATTTGCCGGCGCGCTGATCGTCATCGGCGGCTCGCGCAAACATCTCCTGACGCGACTCGGTGCGGGCGCGGTCGGCGGCATTGCCGGGTTCTTTGCCGGCGCGGGCTACTGGATGCTGAAAATGCAAGAGGTGACCGGTAATCCGCTGTTCCCCTATTTCAACGACTACTTCAAGTCGCCGCTGGCGCTCAGTTCGCCCTATCGCGACATGCGCTTCATCCAGCATGGCTTCCGGAACATCCTCGATTTTCCGATCCGCTTCTCGATCGACTACCGCGTCGCCGACGACATTCCCTACGGCGATATCCGCATCGGCATCGCCTATGTGATCGTGATCGCGGCCTCGGCGGTGTGGCTGGCGGGCAAGCGCACCAAGGAAACCCTGTTCGATCCGGTCGCGATCCGCATCCTGTTCGTGTTCGCGGCGGCGACCTATTTCTTCTGGCTGAAGCTGTTCTCGATCCATCGCTACATCCTGCAATTGGAAATGCTGGCGCCGCTGCTGATCGCGATGGGCGTCGGACTGTTGCCGCTCGGCAAGAAGGCCCGCCTGGTCACGATCGGCGCGCTGTTCTTCTTTGCGCTGCTGTTCACGCGCACCGAGCATCTCGAAGGCGCGCCGCTGGGCGATCCCTATATCGCCGTCGACCTGCCGCCGATCGCCGATCCGGCACACACCCTGGTGGTGATGACCGGCGATGCTCCACTCGGCTTCATCGCCCCGGCGCTGCCGCCCCAAATCCCGATCCTTCGCATCGACGGCTGGATGATGCAGCCCGAAGACGGCTCCTTCCTGACCGGCGAGATGCGCCGGCGCGTCGCCGCCCACAAAGGGCCCCTCTTCCTGATCGCCGATGCCTATGATATGGGCCGCGCCAGCGCCGCCGTCGTCGATTACGGGCTGGCCATCGATTTGCAGAAATGCCGCATCTTCACGACCAATCTGACAGGGACCTATCAATGGTGTCCGCTCTTGCGCCGCAACTCGTAACCCGGCCGGAACCGAGGCTCGCGGTCCTGATCCCCTGCTACAACGAGGAGGCGACCGTCTCCAAAGTCGTGGCCGACTTCCGCGCGGCGCTGCCGGGCGCCGAGATTTACGTCTACGACAACAACTCCAAGGACGCGACCAGCGCGCGGGCCCGCGAGGCCGGCGCCGTGGTGCGCACCGAGACGCGCCAGGGCAAAGGCAATGTCGTGCGCCGCATGTTCGCCGACATCGAGGCCGACGTGTACATTTTGGTCGATGGCGACGACACCTATGATGCCGCCGTGGTGCCGGCCTTGATCCAACAGTTGATCGACGAAGGTCTCGACATCGTTTCGGGCAAGCGGGTGGCGACCGGCGCGGCGGCCTACCGTCGCGGCCATGTCCTCGGCAACAAGATGCTGACCGGGCTGACCAGCCTGATGTTCAAGGTCCGGCTCGGCGACATGCTGACCGGCTACCGCATCATGTCGCGCCGCTTCGTCAAATCGTTCCCGACAGCAGTGGAAGGTTTCGGCATCGAAACCGAGCTGACGGTCCATGCCGTACGCATGCTGGTGCCGATGGCCGAAGTCGATACCGTGTACAAGGAACGTCCCGAAGGCTCGGTGTCGAAGCTGTCCACCTATCGCGACGGCTGGCGCATCCTGATGACCATCGCCGGCCTGACGCGCCGCGAGCGGCCGCTGGTGTTCTACGGCATCATCTTCATCCTCTTTGCGCTGTTCACCTTCGTCTTCGGCCTGCCGCTGGTGATCGTCTATTTCGAGACCGGACTGGTGCCGCGCCTGCCGACTGCGGTCCTGGTGGCCTCGACCATGGTGATCGCATCGCTGGCGCTGGTGGCGGGCCTCATCCTCGACACCGTGACGCGCGGACGCTGGGAGCAGAAGCGGCTGGTCTATCTCGCCTTCCCCGGCCCGCACGATCTGCGCCGGCCGTAGAAAGATTTCCGTGAACACGCTGATCGCAAAACTCGCGGCGTCCAAGCTGGTGCGGTTCGGTGCCGTCGGCGGCGCCGGCATGTTCGTCAATCTTGCGGCGCTGGCGCTGGCCAAGGAAGTCCTCGGGCTGCACGACCTCGCCGCGTGGTTCTTCGGTTTCTTGGTATCGGTGACCTTCACCTGGTGGGGCAACCGCACCTTCACTTTTCATGAGCACAAGAGCACCGGCCACACCGGCATCCTGGCCGAGTGGTTCCGCTTCTTTCTCACCAACTCCTTCGGCGCCGGCGCCAATGTCTGCGTCTATGCCCTGCTGCTGTGGTGGGCGCCCTGGCCGCTCGATCTGCTGCGCAGCGATTTGAGAGCCTATCCGGCGCTGTGCATCGGCGTGCTGGTCGGCCTCCTCTTCAATTTCACGCTGTCGAAGAAGCTGGTGTTCCGGGCGAAGCCGTCCGTGCAACCGTAACCGCCTTCACCACGACATAAACCGCCTGCCCGCCTGCCAAACCGAGCCGCGCCGCCGAGGCGCCGGTGATGCGCGCGACGAGCGGCGTGGCGCCACACTGAAGCTGCACATCGACATGATCGCCAACAGAGCGGATGGCGGCAATGGTGCAGGCCAGCACATTGTTGGCGCTGATGGCCCGCGGTTCTTCGAGTGCCAGCATCAAGTCTTCGGCCCGGAGCCGCACCCGTACCGCCGCGCCGACCGGCTGGCGCAGAGCCGGCACCAACAGGAGACCGCCGTCGAAGGCCAGCCGCGTCAGCCCATCGGCCTGGTGGGCGGCGATGCGGGCCTCGAACACCGCGCCCAGCGGCGGCACGCCGGCGATCTGGCCGACGTCGGTGAGAAGCTCGAACACCGGCCCCTGCGCCGTGACGCGACCATCCCTGATCACCACGATCTCGTCGGCAAGGCGCGCCACCTCGTCGACCTGATGGCTGACATAGAGCATCGGCAGACTGGTTTCGCGCGCCAGCCGCTCGAGATAGGGCAGGATTTCGTCCCGTCGGGCGAGATCGAGCGCCGCCAAGGGTTCGTCAAGCAGCAGCATGTCGGGCGCAGCCAGCAAGGCCCGCCCCAACGCGACACGGCTTTTCTCACCGCCCGAGAGATCGCGCGGGCGCCGATTCAGAAGTGCACCAAGACCCAATAGATCGATGACGCGGACGACGTCGTCGGCTGCCGCCTTTGCCGCCGCGCGGCGCCAGCCGAATTTCAGATTCGCGTCCACGCTCATGTGCGGGAACAGGCGGGCATCCTGGAACACCACCGCAAGCCGGCGCTGCTCCGGCGGCACGAACACGCCCGGCGTCTCGGTCAGCACACGACCGCCGACCGCGATGCGCCCCTTTTCCGGGCACCATAAGCCGGCGATCGCCGCCACGATGCTCGATTTGCCCGACCCCGACGGTCCGAACAGCGCCGTCACCTGGCCATGTGTGACGAATGCGACATCGAGCGCGAAGCCCCCCAAGCGGTGGGCGAGACGGACTTCGAGAGTCATCGCCAGATCCTCCGGGCGGCAAGGTTGCCGGCACTGACGAAGACGATGGCGAGCAGGATCGACAAGGTGCACAGACGGGCTGCGGCCATTTCGCCGCCGGGAGCCTGCAGCGCGGCATAGATGGCTAGCGGCAGGGTCTGGGTCTCGCCCGGGATGTTGGACACGAAGGTGATGATCGCCCCGAACTCACCGAGGCTGGCGGCAAAGGCGGTGATCGCTCCCGACACGATGCCGGGGAGCGCCAGCGGCAGGGTGATGTTGAACAGCCGATCCCACCAGCCGGCGCCCAGCGTGCGGGCGGCTGCCGTCAGTCCCGGATCGGACGCCTCCAACGCCAGCCGAATGGCGCGGACCTGCAACGGAAAGGTGATCAAGGCACTGGCCAGCGCCGCGCCAGTCCAGGAAAACACGAATCGGATGGCGAACGTCTGCCACAGAAAGGCGCCGACCGGCCCACGGCCGCCGAACACCACCAGCAGCAGATAACCGACCGCGACCGGCGGCAGCACCAGCGGCAAATGCACCACCGCATCGATCAGGCCGGCACCGGCGAAGCGGTGGCGGGCCAGAAAGAGCGCCGCCAGAAAGGCAAACGGCAGCGCCGCAGCCACAGCGACCGTAGAAACCTGCAGCGACAACGCCAAGGCCGTCGCTTCAGCGGGGGAAAGAAAATCGCTCATCGGCTGAAATTCTATGGTGAAATCCACACTGTCGTCACGGTGACGCGAAATCTTCGCAACTTCTCGGCTTGACGTGCCGGTCCAGTCTACTACCGTTCCGGGCATGGGGAAGTGGGCGGGGCTGGTCGCACTGGCCGTCATGGCCGTCGCGGCGCAGGCAGAAGACATTCCGGTAGACTCGAAGGCGGGGCTCACGATCACCCTGCCCGATGGCCGTGTCGCGACCGTTCAGGCGCCGGCATCCACCGCCGCGACGCCGCCGGCCGCCGCGCCCGAAGCCAAGCCGGCCGACATTCTGGCCGCCGCCTCGAAGGCGTTTGCGACCGGCACCTACCTTCTCAAAAGCGACCGCTGGAGCGAAGGCGACGAACGCGAGTACAGCCAGTTCATCACCGAAATCGGCGAATCCGGCTGCGCCACGGTCAACAAATGCCTGCACGATCCGCGCAATCCCTATCGCGGCACCGATCCAGCCGGCATTGCTTTCGCCGCCGACTGTGCCGACCTGCCCTATTACCTGCGCTTTTATTTTGCCTGGAAGCGGGGCCTGCCGTTCTCGTTCGCGGCCGAAGTGGCACCGCGCGGCCATACCCGCGACATGCGCTATACCGCCGCCGGCAATCGCGTCGAGCTGCGCCTCAATCCGGCGGGCTATAACGGCTACGCCATCCTCGATTACCTGCGCGGGGCGGTGTCGTCGGCGACCTATCGCATCCATCCCGAACTCGAAACCCCCGAGGAACAAGACCTCTATTCGCCGGCCCTGACGCCCAAGGCGATTCGGCCCGGCACGGTGATCTACGACCCCAACGGCCATCTGGCGACGGTGTGGAAGGTCGAACGCAACGGCCGCATCCACTATTTCGACGCCCATCCCGATTACTCGGTGACGCGCGGCTATTACGACGTCCGCTTCGTGCGCTCCTCGCCCGGCATGGGTGCCGGCTTCAAGAACTGGCGGCCGCAACGCCTGGTCGGCGGCAAGAAACAGGCGGACGGCACCTGGAAGGGCGGCTCCATCGTGCTCGCCGAGAACAAGGAAATCGCCGACTTCTCGGTCGAGCAGTTCTTCGGCAACGGCAAGCGCCCGGCCGAGGATCGCGACTGGAACAGCGGCAGCTTCACGCTCGCCAGCGAGGTGGTGAACTATTACGACTACGTCCGCGGCCAGATGGCGGGCGGCACGCCGCTGTTCGATCCGGTGCGCGAAGTCGGCGACATGGTCGATTCCAACTGCGCCGACCTGCATTACCGCGGCGACGCCGTCGACCTGGCGCTGGCCGCCGGCACCCACAAGCGCTCCGAGCCCGACCGGCTGCCGCCCAACATCTACGGCACCGAAGGCGACTGGGAGACCTATTCGACGCCGTCGCGCGACGCCCGCCTGAAAACCGCGTTCAAGGAGCTCTACGACGCCGCCAAGCGCTTTATGTGGCTGGCCCAGCACAAGGACCCCAAGCTCGCCTACAAGGGGACGAACCTCGCCGGCGACATGCTGAGCGCCTATGACAGCCATGTTGCCCAATGCCAGATCTCCTACCTGCGCTCGAACGGCTCGAAGGTGTCGTTCGGCTATGAAGAGGCGCGCCGCCGCCTGTTCGACATGTCGTTCGATCCCTACCAGTGCCCGGAGCGGCGCTGGGGCGCCCGCGGCGACGAGCTGGCCACCTGTCCCGACGGCCCCAACAAGGCGGCCTGGTACGAGGCGGAGCGCTTCCTGCGCAATCAGATCGACCGCACTTATGACGCGCGGATGGATTTCGGCCTCGACGAGCTGAAAACCCCGGGACCGGGCAAAGGCGTAGCCGCCCCGCCCGAAACCGACGTGCGCGGCTGGCTCCTGACCCAGCCCGGCGCCCAGGCCGCGCTCAAGGCCCGCACGCCAACCAAGCAGGCTGGCAAGCAGCGGCCGTGGTGGTGGCCGCTGTGAGGACAGTCATCCTTCGCGGCCCCGCGCTTTAAAGGACGTGCCAAACTTCACCCGCCCGTGCGCGCGGTGCACCTCTGGATGACGCGCATCCCGGGGCGGTCGGCTTACAATTCAGCGGATATACGAGAAATGGGGAAACCTCCCGCATCCTTCAAGGGGAGTTTTCGGCCTGCGACAACTTGAACAAAACAAGTCCAAATCAGGCGGTTAGGTTTTGAGTGCGTGAGAATGAGTGTCGGTCGTGCTGTTTGGTCGCCCCCTCCGGCCTGACGGCCACCTCCCCCGCTATTCAGGCGACGGACACCATCGTCGCGTTCTCGACACCGCGGGGAGGAAAGAGAGGGGCACAAACGAAAACGGCGGACCTTCAGGCCCGCCGTCTTGCGTCTGGACGTGTTCGATCCGGCTTAGTGGGCGCGGATGTAGAGCGACCACATGCGGGC
>NZ_JBWZET010000297.1:0-23329 GCF_056722145.1 Rhizomicrobium sp.
CCCCAGCAGAGTGCTGATGATCGCGCCCGCCCATCCCAGCATGGATAGGCGCGCCGCGCGGCGGCCCGTTTCGTCGAAGAAAATGGGTTTGTTGGCCATGGGTCAGGGCTCGAATGATCCCGCCCGCATTATAGGCACCAGCCTCGGGGCGCAATTCGATAGTTGACGTATTTCGTGGCGGGACCGGGGCCAAGACCGGGCAAAAGGCTGGTTGCGGGGGATGGATTTGAACCATCGACCTTCAGGTTATGAGCCTGACGAGCTACCGGACTGCTCCACCCCGCGTCGCCTTGAAGGGTGGGCGGATATAGGCCATCCCATCCCCCCTGTCCACCCCGGTTTTCCGCTTCTTGCGCCGTCCGCCCGGGTTCGTCGGCCACAACGCGCAAAGCATTTCGCCGCACCCGCCAGAGCCGGGGCTGGCGCCGGCCACTTGCGGCGACCGTTCCCAGCGTCAGCCAGGCGAACTCGCCACGTAAACCTTGACGCAGCGTGCCCAGAGCCTGGGCAACAAATTGAATTCAGCGGAGTTTTCTTCTTAACAGTGCCGCGTGATCTTCATTGAAGCGCAACCGGACCGCCGCTATAACCCGGCCGACGAGCGGCACTGCGAAGGAGCGTGCATGGGTACCCCACTTCCGCCCGGCTATCGGCCGTCGGAAAGCGAGCCCTTTATGAACGAGAAGCAGCGCGAGTATTTCCGGCGCAAGCTTCTCACTTGGAAAGACGAGATTCTGAAGGAGAGTCGAGAGACCATTCAGAACCTCCAATCCGAAACCGTGCCCCACGCCGATCTCGCCGATCGTGCCTCTACCGAAGCCGAACGCCAGCTCGAACTTCGCACCCGCGACCGCCAGCGCAAGCTGATCGCCAAGATCGACGCTGCGTTGCGCCGGATCGAAGACGGCACCTACGGGTTCTGCGAGGACACCGGCGAACCGATTTCGCTGAAGCGCCTCGACGCCCGGCCGATCGCGACGTTGTCGATCGAGGCCCAGGAACGCCACGAGCGCCGCGAAAAGGTCTATCGCGACGACTGACGGGCGCATCGCGCCTCCGATCGTCGCCTGGAGTGCTGCGGTCGCGCCGTCGTAGCTTCACGCGCAAAAAGTCGTAGCTTCACACGCAAAAAAATGGCGGACAGCTGGTCTGCCCGCCACGCTATGCCCTTTACGGGCGCCCCCTTACCAAGGCATCAGGATATCGAGAATCTGGCTGCCAACGCGCGGCTGCTGGACGTCGCTGACCGTACCGCGGCCGCCGTAATTGATGCGCGCTTCGGCGATCTGCGTGAGATCGATGGTGTTGGCGCTGGTGATGTCTTCGGTGCGCACGATGCCCGACACCGTCAGGTCGCGCAGCTCGCCGTTGACCTTCATCTGCTGATGACCGGAGATCACCAGATTGCCGTTGGGCAAAACTTGGGTGACGAGCGCCGCCAGGGTCATGTTGATGGTTTCCGAGCGGCTCACCGCGCCGGCGCCGACATTGGAATTGTCCGAGCCCATCTTGACCAGGCTCGACGGCGACAAGCCGACACTCGGCATCACGTTCTCGAGCCCGAACAGATTGTTCATCGAGGCATTCTCGGAATTGGTGCGCGAGCGGCTGGTCGAGTTGGACAGTTTGGCGGCATCGGCGACCGCGACGTTGACGGTAATAATGTCGCCGACGCGCGAGGCGCGCGGATCGTGGAAGAAGCTGCGGGCGCCCGGCTGCCACAACGAGGCGCGGCTACGAGGCTCGGCCGGCGGCTGCGGCATCGGCACCGACACCTGCGGCGCGTTGTTGGTCATGTTGGCCAGCTTGGGCCCGCCGCGGGCGACGTCTTCGAGGCGATCGACCGAGGAGCATCCGGCGGCGAGGACCGCGGCCGACACCAGAACGAGGAGGTTACGCAGCAACATGGTGGTCCTCTTCAGGGATGGATGGCGGCCATGCGGCCCGGCGTGGCAGCGGCAAGCGCACCGCCAACCTGCGCCTTGACCTGGCCCGGGCCGATGACGATGCCGGCGATCTGGCGGAAGGAATTCGGATTCTGGATGGTCACGGTTTCGCCGAGGCCGCCTTCACTCATGGCGCGGCCGGATGCCGTCAGGACGATGCCGGGGGCTTCAAAGCTCAGGGTCACCGTCGAGCCTTTGGTGACCAGCACCGGATGGCGCAGATCACTGAGCCGGAGGGTTTCGCCGGCCCGCAGCACGCGCCGGGTCTCGAGCCCGACGACGTCGGTGAGGCTGGTGACGATGCCGGACATGGCGCCGCCGTTGGCCACCACATAGGTCATGTCGGCCTCGCTGATCACTTGGCCGCGGGCGATATCGTGGCTGGGGACCACTACGCGCACGCCGCCGAATGCCGGATAGGACAGCAGAAGCGCCAACGCGAACAGGATGAAGCGGATCATGGTCAGGCTCCCAGTTTGGCGGTTTCGGCCAGCATCTGGTCGGCGGTGGACACCACTTTCGAATTCATCTCGTAGGCGCGCTGGGCGCTGATCAGCGAAGTGATTTCGCTCACCGCATCGACGTTGGACGTCTCCAGAAAGTACTGCTGGATGGTGCCGTAGCCGGTCGAGCCGGGAACGCCGGCCTGCGGGCCGCCCGACGAGGCGGTTTCGGAATACAGGTTGTCGCCGAGCGCCTTGAGGCCGGCCTCGTTGGGGAAGCGGGTCAGTTCGAGCTGGCCGACGACCTGGGGAGCAACCTGGCCCGGGATGGCCACGGAGACTTGGCCCTGGGTATTGATGGTGACGGCCGAGGCGGTGGCAGGAATGGCGATGCCGGGCTGCACCACGTAGCCATTCTGGGTGACGAGTTGGCCTTCCGGCGACAACTGGAAATTGCCGTCGCGGGTATAGCCGTCGGTGCCGTCGGGCATCTGGATGCGGAAATAGCCCGAACCGTTGACGGCCACATCATAGGGATTGGAGGTGTTCTGCATGTTGCCCGCCTTGGTGATGCGGTAGACCGCCGCGGTGCGCACGCCGGCGCCGAGCTGGATGCCCGACGGCAAGAGCGTGCCGGTGTCGGAGGACTGGGCGCCGGCCTGCTGGATGTTCTGGTAGAGCAGGTCCTGGAACGCCGCACGCTGGGCCTTGTAGGCGGTGGTGTTCATGTTCGCCAAGTTGTTGGCGATGATTTCGACGTTGGTCTGCTGGGCCAGCATGCCGGTGGCGGCGATGGACAAAGCGCGCATGTGTTAACTCCTTACTGTACGGTGCCGAGCTTCTGGATGGCTTGGCGCTTCATGTCCGAAGAACCTTTTTCCAGCGACGAGGTGGCTTCATAGGCGCGCATCACTTCGATCATGCGCGAGATTTCGAGAACCGGTTGGACGTTCGAACTTTCCAGCATGCCCTGGCTGAGCGAGGCATTGGCGGCCGGATTGGCGCTCTGGCTGGTCGAATAGAGGCTGTCGCCTTCTTTGGTGAGGCCGCGCGGATTGGCGAAGTCGACCAGGCGTATCTTGCCGAGCTGACCCTGCTTGCCGCTGATGGTGCCGTCGGCACCGAAACTGATGTCGCCGTCGTCGGGGGCGATGGTGATCGGGCCGCCGTCGCCGAGCACGGGATCGCCCGACTGGGTTACCACCACACCATCGGGGTTGAGCGTGAAATGGCCGTTGCGGGTGTAGCGCTCGCCGTTCTGGGTCTGGATGACGAAATAGCCGTCGCCGTTGAGGGCGAGGTCGAATGGGGCGCCGGTCGAATCCAGCCGGCCGGACGACAAGTCGCGGGTGACGCCGGCATCGCGGACGAAACTCATCGACTGAGTGCCCTGCTGGTCTTCGGCCGGGCGGACCTGCTGCAGCACTTCCTCGAATTTGACGCTCTCGCGCTTGTAGCCGGGCGTCGAGACGTTCGCGATGTTGTTCGCGATGACGTCGATCGAGCGGAAGGCCGCAAGCTGATAGGACAAACTGAGAAGCGAGACATTATCCATGGAAGCCGGGATCCTTTCTGGTCCTCTGCCGCTGCAATGGTCTGCACGCCCTGTGCCATCCGAAATCCGCGGAAAACCGGGCCCGCGGCAGGACAGAAACGCACGCCCCGGCAAAACCTGCCGGGATAAGTCTGCCGGGGACCTGGATTTGAACCACTCTTTAACCACGCCGGCCTAACGTCCTTCCCACGAACGAGGGAAGACGATGGCCAACACGGATACGGATGGCGCGCCGGAAGGCGCAGAAGGCCAAGCCCCGGCCGACGGCGGCAAGCAAAGTTTTGTTAAGAAGTTGCTCGGCAACAAGAAGCTGCTGATCATCGTGGCGGCGGCGTTGCTGCTCGTGCTCGGCGGCGGCGGTGCGGCACTCTATTTCTTCGTTTTCAGCGGCTCCAAGGAACCGGCCAAGACCGCCAACGGCCCCGAATTTCCGGCGACGCCGCCGCAGGTCGAGTATTTCGATATCCCCGACCTGATCGTCAACATCCAGAGCCAGGACGGCACCCCGGTCTACCTCAAGCTGTCCTTATCGCTCGAACTCTACTCGCCGGAAGAAAAAGCCGGCATCCAGAAGCTGGTGCCGCGCATCGTCGATCAATTCCAGGGCTATCTGCGCGAACTTCGCGCCGACGACCTCAAGGGCTCAGCCGGCGTCATGCGCATCAAGGAGGAACTGGTGCGCCGCACCAACGCCGCCGCCGCGCCCTACAAGGTACGCGACGTGCTGCTCAAAGAAATGATCATCCAGTAAGCCCAGCGAGTTGAGTATGGCCGACGACACCGACAAACCCATGACCAGCCAGGCCGAGATCGATGCGGCCTTCGCCGCGGCGGCGGGTGCCCCGATTCCGGATCTCGACGACGGCGGAGCGGCCGCTGCCCCGACCGAACGCATCCTCAACCAGGATGAAATCGATTCGCTGCTCGGCTTCGACGTCTCGACCGACGCGGTGCAGGACAAGTCCGGCGTTCGCGCCATCATCAACTCGACGCTCGTCTCCTACGAGCGCCTGCCGATGCTGGAAATCGTCTTCGACCGGCTGGTCCGGCTGATGACGACCTCGTTGCGCAATTTCACCTCGGACAACGTCGAAGTCAGTCTCGACAACATCACCTCTATCCGCTTCGGCGATTATCTCAACTCGATCCCGCTGCCGGCGATCCTGGCGGTGTTCCACGCCGAACAGCTCGACAACTACGGCTTGTTCACGGTCGATTCGAACCTGATCTATTCGATCGTCGACGTGCTTTTGGGCGGCCGGCGCGGCTCCTCGGCGATGCGCATCGAAGGCCGGCCCTACACCACCCTCGAACGCACACTGGTTCAGCGCATGATCGAAGTGATCTTGCAGGACATGGTGCAGGCGTTCGAGCCCTTGGCGCCGGTCACCTTCCAACTCGACCGGTTGGAGACCAACCCGCGCTTTGCCGCCATCGCCCGTCCCGCCAACGCCGCCATTCTGGTCAAGCTGCGCGTCGACATGGAAGACCGCGGCGGCCGCACTGAACTTCTGCTGCCCTACGCCACCCTGGAACCGATCCGCAAACTGCTGTTGCAGCAGTTCATGGGTGAAAAGTTCGGCCGCGACTCGATCTGGGAAAGCCATTTGGCGACCGAACTGTGGTCGACCACGGTGGAAATCGACGCCATTCTCGACGAGCAGACGATGCCGCTGTCCAAGATCATGAACATGCAGGTCGGAGAAACCCTGCTGCTCAACGCGACGCCGGAATCCAAGATCGACATGCGCTGCCGCGGCGTGCCGCTTTTGCGCGGTCGCATGGGACGGGCCGGCGCTTCGGTCGCGGTCCGCATTGAAGAAGCCATCGAACGTACCGACGCCTCGCGCGCCCTGTAAGGAAGCATTCCCATGCACGCCACTCTGCCAATGATGTTCTCCACCGGGCTGGAACTGTTGCTATCGGTACTGCTGGCGGCGACGCTGGTCTATTGCATCGTGCTCGAGCGCCGTCTGGCGTCGGTGCGCAAGGGCCAGGACGGCCTCAAGAAGATGATCGGCGAACTGAACGGCGCCATCGCCGGTGCCGGCTCGTCGCTGCGCGCCCTGAAATCGGCCGCCGCCGATGCCGCTGAAACCCTCGACGATCGGCTCCGCCGCGCCCGCGCCCTTTCCGACGAGCTATCGCTGATCACCAACTCCGGCGAACGCATCGCGCAGCGCTTCGACCGCGCCGTGCCGGCCGCGCCGGCGCGCAGCATGGGAGGCGATCTTCCCTCCGGCAGCGTGATGAACCGCCTGAAGGCCGTGCGATGAGGTATTTCCGTCTCCTGCCGTGCGTGATCGTGGTCGGTTGCGGCCTGTTGGGCCTTAAAGGCGAAGGCTTGATCGCCAGCGCCCTGGCCCAGGAACAGGGCTCGACCGCCTCCACGCAACTGGCGCAGGACACCGCGCCGCTGCCGAAGGACCCCGCCGGCGAAGACCCCAAGGCCGAAAGCGCCGCCGAAGTCGACGTGCTCTCCAGCTTGGCGCGACGCCGCACCGAACTGGACGCCCGCGAAGCCGACATCGAGATGCGCACCCAGGTGCTCACCGCCGCCGAGCAGCGCGTCGACAGCAAGATCGCGATGCTGAAGCAGCTCCAGGACCAGATCGCCACCATGCTCGGCCAGCGCGACGCCGAACAGCAGAAGCAGATCGCCTCGCTGGTGAAGACCTATTCGGCGATGAAGCCGAAGGACGCAGCGCGCATTTTCGACATCACGCCCGATGAAGTGCTGGTGCCGGTGGCGCAGCAGATGAAGTCGGACGTTTTGGCCCAGGTCCTTGCCGCGATGAAGGTCGACAACGCCCAGCGCCTGACCCAGAAGCTCGCCAACCGCCTCAAGCTGCCGGACACCGCGGCCAATGCGGTGACGCCGCCGCCGGTGACCCCGCCGCCCGCCGCAACAACACCGAAACCGGCAGCGCCGAAGTGAGGTTTTAACGCGTCATGCTGCGGCAGCTCGTATCCCGGCTTGTTGGTTTGGCTCTGGCGGGCCTTCTGCTTGCCACCGCGCCGGCGTTGGCCGCCGATTCGGTTTCGGGCACCACCAACCAGGGCTATGGCCGCCTGCTGTTCGCTCTCAATCCCACCGACACGGTCGCGGCGCAGGTTTCGGGCAGCGTCCTGGCGATCAGCTTCAGCCGCAGGGTCGCCGTCACGCCGGAGACTATCGCGGCCGCGATTCCAGGCTACATCAGCAACGGCCGCGTTGATGCCGACGGCAAAACCTATCGCTTCGCCCTCACCGGTCCGGCCAAGGTCCACACCAGCGCCGCCGCCGGCAAGTTCGCCGTTGACGTCACGCCGATAACCTTCCAGGGCACGCCGCCCGACCTGCCGCAGCCGGTCAAGGCCACTCCCAAGCCGATCGATGCCGCCAACCTGCCAGTGGTGAAAGTGCGGTCCGGCGCCTATCACAATTTCACCCGCGTCGTATTCGATTGGGCGAAAGCGGTTCCGTACAAAGTGTTCGGTGGCTCGGGCAAATTGACGGTCAGCTTCGATGCGCCCGCCAATGCGGATTTCTCCGCCCTCGACCGCCAGGCGCCGCCGTGGGTGAAATCGGCCGGATGGCATCTGTCCGGCAATACCACGGTCGTCGAACTGGCGATCGATTCGGCCTCCGGCTATCACGATTTCCGCGACGGGACGCATGTCGTGATCGACGTGTTGGCGCCCAAGACCGATGCCGATGCCTACAATCCGCCCGGCATGGCCAAGCCGACTGTGACCCCACTCACGCCCGGCAAGCAGGCCGCCGCCACTCCCGCTAAACCAGTGCCGCCGGTTGCAACCGCCGCGCCCGCCAAGCTCACGCCGCCGAAACCGGCGGCTGCCGACCAGGTGCTGCCGGAAGGCGCAGCGGCGACACCGGCCGCGCCCGAAACGCCGGCCAATCCCGAGGTCCAGCTCGCCGACGGCCACGTCACCAAGAACGGCGCCGTGCTGGTATTTCCGGGTGCCGCCCGCCAAGGCGTCGCCGTGTTCACGCGTGGCCTCAACGCCTGGATCCTTCTCGAAAACAGCCAGCCGCTCGACGTCATCAAGCTCAAGAACCAGCTCGGTAGCTTCTCGACCGATGTCGAAGCGGCGTCGGGCAACGGCGTTATCCGGTTGCGCATCGGCCTGCACCAGCCGCTTGCCATTGCTGCCGTGGGCGAAGGCTCGAATCTGAAGGTGTTGTTGGGGCCGCAGCAGAACCCCACCGCCGTGGCCCTCGGGTTTGCCCGCAACCAGGAAAGCCCGACCCATTCCACCATCTCGACCTTGCTGGCGGGCGCGACGCGGGTGGAAAAAGTGGTCGATCCGCAAGCCGGCGACGAGCTGCTGGTGGTGCCGGGCATGGCGGGTCAGGCGGTGACGGCGGCGCGCGACTATATCGAATTCTCGGCACCGCAAACCGCCGCCGGCCTGGTGGTGATGCCTTATGTCGACGACCTGTCGGTCTCGGTGCAGGGCAGCCGCATCACCATCACCCGTCCTGACGGGCTCTCGCTGACGCCGGCGAGCCTGCCGGCCAACACGCCCGACGCGCTTGCTGCCAACTCGATCTCGCCCAGCTTCCTCGACTTTGCCCATTGGCGCACCATCCAGGGCGGATCGTTCATCGCCACCGAGCGGCGGTTGCGGGCCGCGGTGGCACGGCTCGGCCCGGATCAGGCCAATGCCGCCCGCCTCAAGCTCGCCCGTTTCTTTCTTGCCAATAAATTCGCCGCCGAAGCGCTGGGCGTCATCGACCAGATGCAGAATACCGATCCGGGCCTCAGCGGCGATCTGCAACTGCAGACCATGCGGGCGGCGGCCGATCTTCTGATGGGGCGCTATCGCGATGCCCACAACGCGCTGGCGGGCGCCCAGTTCGATTCCGACCGCCATGCCGCCTTGTGGCGCGGCCTCACCGATGCCGCGATGGAAAATTGGGACGACGCCCGCACCAACCTCGACCGCGCCGCGCCGGTGTTGAACGCTTACGAGCCCGAAGTCCAGGCGCGCGCCCGCCTTGCCAATGCCGAAGCGGCGATGGCCACCGTGCACCTGGAAATCGCCGACGCCGAACTCGAGCGGCTGCCGCAACACCTCGACGGTGCATTGGCGGTGCGCGCCCAGCTCGATCGCGCCCGTCTCTACGCCGCCGAGCACCAGGCCGACCGGGCCGACCCGCTGTTCGATACGGTGGAAGCCAGCGGCAACGAAATGCTGGCGTCGCAGGCGATTTTCTATCGCGTCACGGCGGGACTGGCCAACGGCACCATGAAGCCGCAGGAAGCGATCAACGCCCTCGAACGGCTGCGCTTCCGCTGGCGCGGCGACCTGTTGGAAATCAAGACGTTGCGCACGCTTGCCGGCATCTATTTCTCCCAGAAGCGCTGGCGCGAGGGTCTTCTCACCTTGCGCGTCGTCACCCAGAATTTCCCCAGCGAGGATGTCGGCGTTCAGGCGATGGACGACATGCGCGCGGCGTTCGTCAATCTGTTCCAGCACGGCGAGGCCGATAAGATGGCGCCCGTTGCCTCTCTCGGGCTGTTCTACGATTTCATCGAGCTGACGCCGATCGGCGCCGACGGCGACGAGATGATCCGCCACATGGCCGACCGCCTCGTCAAAATCGATTTGCTCGGCCCGGCCGCCGATCTGCTCAATTATCAGGTTACCAAGCGCCTCGATGGCGTCGCTCGCGCCCAGGTCGCCACCAAGCTCGCCATGGTGCAGCTGATGGATCATCGCCCCGAAGCGGTGCTCGACACCTTGCATACGACGCAGATTTCCACCCTGCCCGACGACGTCGCTCATCAGCGCCTGTTGATGGAGGCGCGCGCCCTGACGGAAGAAAAGCGCTACGACCACGCGCTCGATCTTTTGGCTGTCGACCAGCAGACTGACACTCAGGCGCTGCGGGCGGAAATCTACTGGAAAAGCGGCAACTGGCCGCTCGCCGCCAAGGCCGCGGAAGATGCGCTCGGCGAACGCTACAAGGACGACAAGCCGCTATCCGATCTCGAACGCGAGGAAGTGATGCGGGCGGCGGTGTCCTATTCGCTCGCCAACGATCAGCCCAGCCTCGATCGGGTACGGGCCAATTTCATGCCCAAGATGAAAGGCTCGCCGAGCGCCACCGGCTTTGCGGTGGTGACCGAACGCATCGATCTGCAGGGGGTAGCCTTCCGCGACGCCGCCGCCAAGGTCGCCTCGGTCGATACGCTGAAGATGTTCATGACCGAACTGCAGGCCAAGCAGCACTGAAAAATCGGCAGAAACCGGCCACTGGTAACGGGGAAGGATCGGTCGGACGCCGGCGCCTTCTGCGCCCCTGATAAGCTGGCTTCTGCCTCAAGGATGCGGTTCGTGCTGAGCGCCGCCTTCTGGAAAATCAACAAGTCCCCTTTTGCTCGCCGAGCGTGGCGATCAGGGTGTTCTTCTGGATGCGGGCTTCGCCGAGCGGAGTGCGCCGGTCGGCTTCGAAGTGCATCACCTGGCCGGTGCACAGGATCAGATCGGCGATGGTCGCGTTCTTGAAACTGGCGTGCCCGAGCTTGGCGCGGGTGAACGAGGTGCCCGACAGGTCGCTGTCGTTGAACGAGGCGGCGCGCAGATCGGCGCCGTCGAAGCGAGCCGCCTGCAACTGGCACCCGGCGAAATCGACGCCGACCGCGATCACGTTGCGCGCCCACAGTCCGGCGAGACACAGCCCCTTCACGGCATCGCCGAGCGGGCGCAGGTCTTCGTTGTCGACCGCAGCGGGGCGGCCCTTCGTACCGTTCGACGTGAACCATTCGTGATGCGACAACAGCGCCGAATAGAGAAGCTTGGCGCGTTCCTGGGCGATCGCGGTTGGCGCCATCAGGCATTGGCGCAGCGCCCGCGGCGAAACCATCAACTCGTCGACGTTGGCGCCGGTGACGGCGGCATCGCGAAAGGTGGCGTTGCGCAGCCGTGCGCCGCGGAACGAGGCACCCTGGAGCAGCGCGTCGGTGAAGATGGCATTGTCGAGCTTGGCGCTACGCAGGCTGGCATGACGCAGCAAGGCGCCCGAGAAATCCACTGCCCCGAACGGCGCATCGTCGTGGGCGTTACCCTGGAATTTCAGGGTGTCGCCGACATAGAGCATGCCCGCGGCCCGAAGATCGGCATGATCGAGCATCGCGTGCGAAAGATTGGCGTGCTTGAACGAGGCGCCACGCAGATCGGCATGTTCAAACCGGCAGCCGCTGAGGTCGGCATCCGTCAAATCGGCACAGTAGAGACTGGCATTGGTGAGATTGGCACCGCGCAAGTTGGCGCCGACGAGCGAGGCGCCCGACAAATCGGCTTCGGACAGATCGCGACCCGCCATGTTGAGACGATTGAGGCGCGCGTTGGCGAGCTTGGCCCGGGTGCCGCGGCGGCGCGACAGATAGCGCTCATGTTCGCAGATGATGCGGGTCAAGACCGCTTGATTGACCGCGGTTTCCTCGGGTGACGACAATGGGCTGGCGATTGCCGGCTGAAACGCTGCGTTGGGGTCGAGATCCATGTACATGGCGCCTAATCCTTGCAAGAGCGGCTCTGGATCGAATGGGCGAGGCGTAGGGTTGCGGCGCTCGCGGGGGCGCCGAATGCCAGCTCCCAGATGGCGCCGAACAGGCGGTCGCAGTAATCGGTGTGGCGATCGTCGAAGCAAAAGAGTTCCGAGGTCAGAAGGACGAAGCGCGCCCATTCGGCCAGCGCCGCCGCATCGCGGCTGCGATTGATCAGTCCGGCGGCGAGATCGGCCGAGGTCACGCCGATGAAGAGTGCGGCCGGCGCTCCGAGCGGGCGTTCGAGGCCGCGGGCGCTGAGGCTGATGCTGGTGTCCTTGAGGCTGGCGGCCGACTGCTCGCCGCGCACGATGGCCCGCACGATGGCGGCCTCGATGGCCTCGACGTCGCCGAAGCGGGCAACCGCGGCGAGCGCGATCTGATTTCCGAAGGCGGGCGCATCCATATACATCGAGGGACCTTTCGAGAGCTGTTACGAATCTCGAAAGCAGGAAGCGTGCCCGCGCCCATTTGCCGGCAATAGCTCGGAAAGATCGGTAAACGCCGACTTAACGCGCGGCAAGCGCTGCCGCCGCCCGGAAGCGGTTGCCGGGCACCACGCAGGATTTGCCTGTCTCGCTTGAAACGCCTTTAAATCAAAGTGTTACGACGGCACAGCCACGCGCCTTGGCGGCTTTGAGGACAGCACTACGCCAATCCCAGGGTGGCGATGATTTCGCGCAAAGTGGCGGCGGACCTGGTGAAAGCGGCGCGTTCGTCGGGCGGCAACGCCACTTCCAACACCTGCTCGACGCCGTTGACCGAAACGATCGACGGCACCCCGAGAGAGACGCCGGTTTCGCCGTATTCGCCTTCGAGCACCGCCGACACCGTCAGGACGCTCGACTGGTTGCGCAGAACCGCTGCCGAGATCTGGGCCATGGCGAGGGCGACCGCAAACCAGGTGGCGCCCTTGTAGTCGATGATGTGATAGGCCGAGTGGCGCACCGCGTGCAGGATCGCCTTGCGGCCGAGTTCGGAGTTGTCGCACTTGTCGCACGACTTGCAGAACTGGTCGATCGGCATCCCGGCCATGTTGGTGATCGACCACGCCGCAAATTCCGAATCGCCGTGTTCGCCCATGATGTGGGCGTGGACGTTGTGGACATCGACGCCGCAGCGTTTCGACAGCTGATGACGGAAGCGGGCCGAGTCCAGCACCGTGCCCGAACCGAAGACGCGCCCGCGCGGCCAGCCCGAGCGCTTGTGCGCGACATAGGTCAAGACGTCAACCGGATTGGAAACGATCAGCACCACCGCCGGGGAATTCTGGGCGAGAATCTGATCCATGCAGCCGTTGATGATGGCGGCATTCTTCTGCACCAGCTCGAGGCGCGATTCGCCCGGCTGCTGCTTGGCGCCGGCAGTGATGACGATCAGCGCCGCATCGGCGTAATCCTTGTCGTCGCCATCGCGAATCTGGATCGAAGGGAAGAAGGCCTGGCCGTGCATCATGTCGAGCGCCTGGCCTTTGGCGAGGTCGCGATTGTAATCGATCAGCACGATCTCGTCGGCAAGGCCGCGCAACGCCAGGGTAAAGGCGAAAGTGGAGCCGACCGCGCCCGCCCCGACGATCACCACCTTGCGGGCTTTCCAGTGCTCCATTTCCATCACATCACCTTACCGAGAACCGGCAAGGGTGATGGACGCAAATCACGACGATGGCAAGACGCCCTTTACGCCGCCTTGTCTTCGGGTTTGTCGATTTCTTCCGCGCTACGGCGGGTCGGCGCCGTCGAGACGGCGGGCTGCGGCGGCACCGCCTTCACGCTTGCAGCCCGCTCGGCTTCCAGCTCGGCGAGGGCTTCGCGCCAGTGCTCTTCGGCGCGACCTTCGGGATGCCCCGTTCGTTCCCAGATCCGGTAGGCGCGCACGCGCACTTCGTAATCGGAAAACGTCGTCGTCTTCGCCTTCGACATGGCTCGCTCCGTCGCTGGCCTCTCGCGACCAAACTATAGCGCAACCGCGCCACGGTTTAATGAAAGAGTTTGGAGCGCCGCGAGGTCAGCATCCCGCTATTTCGACCGGGCCGGTCAGTTTCCGAGCGCCAGCGCCGCACCGTCGCTGCCGTTGCCCGGCTTGAGGCCGATCAGCGCGAGCGCCGTTGGGGCAACATCGATCATGCGCACTGCGGGCAACACTTTGCCGCGCGCCACGCCAGGTCCCCAGGCATAGAAGATGGCATGCATGGCTTCGACGTCGGGCTTGAAGCCGTGCATGGAGTGAAACCACTTCACGGTGGGCTCGTAAATCGGCGGGCCGCTGACATTCTCGGCACGCGCCGCGATCTCGGGCTTCATCAGCTCGGGGCCTTCGAAGGCATAAGGCGGCCGGGTGATCAGCAGCAGATCGCCGACCCGGGCCGAGGCGCCGATGTGGACGTAGGCCGGGAAGTGGCCCTTGCGATAAACCTCGAAGGTGGCGCGATAGCGCTGCAGCGCACGGGCGACCGCGGCCGGATCGCTGCCCGGCTTCAGATACAGCATCGCCGTTCCCGAACCATAGGCGACGTCGGCCGCGAAATGATGCAGCGCCTTGAGGCGACCGATGTTGATCACCTTGTCGACCTTGGTCATGCCGTGATCGGCGCCGACGACGAGATCTACGTCGCGCCCGTCCACCGCCGCCAGCAGACGGCCGATCACCGCATCGGCGCGCGCCACCGCGGCTTTGGTCTTGTCGCCATCAACGCCGTCGCCGTGCGCGACCGAATCCGGGTAATCGAAATAGAGCGCAATGAGACGGGTCTTGCCGTCGGCCAGCGCCGCGGTGGTCCTGGCGAGGATGACATCGTCGGCCTCGTGGTCCTTCCACGGCACTTCGGGGTTGGTGGTAGAGGCCTGCGCACCGGACTTCGACGACCAGCGGCCGACGAAATTGAACACCGCCGCCGGCGCGCCTTGCCGCTCGGCCGCCTGCCACATCGATTCGCAGCCGGTGCGCCAGGCGGCATCGGCGCGGTCGGCCTTGTTTTCATAGCCGCCCATGACCGGATCGCGGAACTCGTTGGCGACGATGCCGTGGTGCTCGGGCCAGCAGCCGGTCTCGAAGGTGGTGTGGTTCACCATCGACAGCGCCGGGAACGACGGCACCAGATGGCGCGACGACACGCCTTCGCGCGCCAGCCGGTCGAAATTGGGGGTGGCGACGCCCTCCATCATGAAAGGCGAAAAGCCGTCGAACAGCACCACCACCACGGTGCGTTGCGGTCCGCCATAGGCCGAGATGATCAGCACCATGGCCGCCAGGAACGCGATCAACAGACTGAGAAAGCGGCGCATGCGGAAGATCCCCCGGCGAGGGGACCAGTTTAGGCGCGCTTGATGTCAGGCGTGATGCGCCCCCATGCCGCTCAATGCCAACAGGTTGCAGACGGTCGCGGACGCACCAAGACTAGGGGATCAGGTCTTTGAACTCTGCCACCACCTTCTTGTAGGTGTCGCGCTTGAACGGCACGATCAGGCTGAGCAGCTCGTCGAACGCAGCCCAGCGCCAGGTGGCGAATTCGGGCTCGTGGGTGACGAGATTGATGTCGCTGTCCTTGCCGAGGAATTTCAGCGCGAACCATTTTTGGCTCTGGCCGCGGTATTTGCCGTGCAGGGCGACGCCGATCAGATGCGGCGGCAAGTCATAGTTGAGCCAATCGGGATGGGTGCCGACGATCTCGGCCTTGTCGGTGCCGATCTCCTCCTTGAGCTCGCGCATCGCCGCCTGTTCCGGGGTTTCGCCTTTGTCGATGCCGCCTTGCGGCATTTGCCAGCCTTCCACCGTCTGGTCGATACGGCGGCCGACGAACACTTTGCCGTCGGCATTGAACAGCATCAGGCCGACGCATGGGCGATACGGCAGGTCTTTCGCTTCGATTTTCTTGGCCATGGGCTCCAGCCGCGCCAGCGCGCTCCCGGGGGGGCGGAAGAGCGCAGCGACTTATTTCTTTCCGGTCGCGACTATCGCCGAAATGGGCGCCAGAACAAAGCCCCGGCCGGGCAGGCCGCGGGCCCACAGCGTCACCCGCTCCATGGTCACCGGATAGCGGAAGCCCGTCCCCACCGCCTTGCCTTTGGTGCGGGCTTCGTTTTCGAGGTCGCCGAGGCGGTGGTCGATTTCCATCGAAGCCTGGATCGAATCGATGGTGTTGGTGGCCTGGGCGAAGGGCGCCCCCAGCCGTTCGGCGACCATCGGCGCCACCGACCGCGACGCGGCGCCATTGTCGTAGAACAACAGCCCCCGCCGCATCAGGAAAGTCATCATCGGCTCGATCGGGCCGGGCTCGGAAAGGAAGCGGGCCCCCAGCATATTGGTGATCCCGACATAGCCGGTGAAGCGGGTCAGCGCCCACGACAGGCGCTGGGTGTTGGCTTCCTCGCCGACCGCCGTTCGAAGGGTGTGCTCGCCGGGATCGGAATCGGGGAAATCGTAAGGCTCCATCGGTACTTGCAGCAGAACTTCGTGGCCCTTCTGGCGTGCGAGGGTGACCCAGTTCTGGACGTCATTGAGGTACGGTACGAAGGCGAGCGTGACCCCGGCGGGAAGCAGCTCGATCGCCGCTTTGGTCTGGCTGGCGGACAGTCCCAGCCCAGTGATGACGATAGCAATGCGCGGACGGCCGGCAGGCGGCTGGGGGCCGGCATAGGCCTGCATCGGCCACAGCCCGGCATCGGAAATCCGCGGCAGGAAGCCTTGCGGGGTTTTTTCGAGCAGCGCCGGATTGGCGACCGCCAGCCCGCCTTTCAGCGGCGGCAACACCACCGGCGGGGCGCTCGGCGAGGCAGAGGTGCCGGCCGGCGGCGGCGGCAATGCCGGCGGGGGCAAGGCGGCGACGGCCTGCTTCTCGATCGGGGACAGTTGGGCCGGAATGATGCCGCCGGGCGGAGTTTCGAACACGGCGGGAGCGGCCGGCGGAGCCGGTGTGGCGGGCGGCGTTTGAGGTTTCTCGGCTTTGGCGAGCTTGGGGCGCGGTGCCAAGGCGGCGGTGACCGATTCGCCCTCGGGCAGGCCACCGAGGAATTGGATCGCCAGCGCGCCGGCAGCGACCAGCACGAGGACGAGTGCCCACGCGAGCCCAAGCGCGAGGGCCCCGCGGTTCCCGGTCATGCTCTTCGCGGCCATGCCGATAGGATATCGGCGGGTACGGTTCAAATGAAGTTAACGATGGCCGGAATTGCCGCGATTTGCGGCGCTTTGAAACGAAAATGGCCCGGACGAACCGGGCCATTCGCGACGTTTCAAGATCGGCTCAGCGCTTGTCCGGCGTCTTGGCCTGGGCGACGGCCTGCTTGCCATGCAGGAAGTCGAGGGCATAGCTGAGCTGGAAGTCTTCGACCTTCTTGCCCGCCGGCGGCCGGATGATGGTGATCGGCGCGTGGTTGCGGGCCGCGGCGTCGTTGGTGAGATGGCCGGGCAGATCGGCTTCCGACGGACGATCGAAGTGCGCCTGGTTTTCCTCGGCACCCTGGGCGACCGAGATGGTCGGCACGATGCCTTCGGCCTGAATCGAGCGGCCCGACGGGGTGTAGTAGCGCGCTGTGGTCAGACGCAGGGCGCCGCCGCCTTCGCCGAGCGGAATGATGGTCTGCACTGAGCCTTTGCCGAAGCTGGTCATGCCGACGATGGTGGCGCGCTTATGATCCTGCAGCGCGCCGGCGACGATTTCCGACGCCGAGGCGGTGCCGCCGTTGATCAAGACCACGATCGGCTTGCCGTCCGTGATATCGCCCGGCTTGGCGTCGTAGCGCTGGGTGTCGTCGGGATGACGGCCGCGGGTGGAGACGATCTCACCCTTGGCCAGCAGATCGTCGGAGACCTGCACCGCCTGATCGAGCAGGCCGCCGGGATCGTTGCGCAGGTCGATGACGTAGCCCTTGATGTTCGGGATTTGCTTCTTGAGGTCGCGCACCGCGCGCTCGAGGCCGCTGCCGGTATCCTCGTTGAAGGAGGAGATGCGGATGTAGCCGATATCGCCTTCCTTGTGCCATTTGACGCTGTCGACGTGGATCACTGCGCGGGCAAGCTGGACGTCGAACGGCTTTTTCTCGCCCTGGCGCAACACGGTCAGCGTCACCTTGGTGCCGGCCGGTCCGCGCATCTTGTCGATGGCGTCGTTGAGGCCCATGCCCTGGATCGATTCGCCGTTGATGGCGGCGATATAATCGCCGGTCTTGATCCCGGCCTTGGCGGCCGGGGTATCGTCGATCGGCGAGATCACCTTGATCAGGCCGTCTTCCATCGTCACTTCGATGCCGACGCCGCCGAACTGGCCCTTGGTGGTGATCTGCATGTCGGTGAACGCCTTGGCGTCCATGTAGCTCGAATGCGGATCGAGACCGGCGACCATGCCTTCGATGGCGCCGCTCATCAGTTCCTGATCCTGGACCGGACGGACGTAGTTCTCGCGCACCTTCTCGTAGGCGTCGCTGAACAGGTCGAATTGTTTGTAGATGGAGCCGTTGTTGGCGCCTTGCGCCTGGGGCAACAGGCCCACGGCGGTGACGATGCCAAGACCCATACCGAGAGCGACATACCCGAGACGCTTCATTCTATCTCGCCTTCCTGAGCGCAACGGCGACGAAGGGGGCGGGGTTCAGCCCGCGGCCTTTGAGCCGTAATTCAAAATATAACCTGGACTCGTGGTCAAAATTCGGCATAGCGCCGACGGGCTCGCCCGCAAGCACCCATTCGTTGGTACGCACATCAAGACGGTCCATGCCCGTCAGGATGGCATCGTAACCAGCCCCTAACTCCAGGATCAATACGCGTCCTGACTTACCGAGCGTGCCAGCGTAAACAACCTTGCCGTCGGCGGGGGCGACCAATGTAGCACCCGCCAGCGTCGCGTAAGTGATGCCGGGCGCCGCGGTCCCGCCGACCCCGTCGACGCCGAGGCCGCCCGGTTTGGTCGGGCCGACGACCGGCGCCACCAGCCAGCCGGGCCGGCCGCGCAGCCAAGCGTTAACCGTACCGATCGCCGTATCCGGCGGCGCACTGGACGAGGCCGCACGCAACTGGGCCACCCGCTGAAGCAAGTTCTGCAAACTCCCCGCCTGCGACGCAATGGTATCGAGATGGGTCTTTAGAACTCCATAACGCGCGGCGGCGGCATCCGCCTGCACTCTTTTTTGTGCCAGGAGCTGGTCGAGGTCGACGTGGGCCCGCCGTAGCGCGATGGCATTTTCGGTCGCCTCGGCGCGCTGCTGTACCAGTTCGGCGCGGGTCCGTTTGAGGATTTCGATCCGGCGCGCCAGATCGGCCGCATCGTGGTAAACGCGCGGCAGCGAAGCGCCGATCAGCATCGCCGAGCGCGACGCCGCCAGGGCATCGTCGGGGCGGACAGCCATCGCCGGCGGCATGTCGTGCTGAAGACGCTCGAGCACCCCGAGCAGTGTCGCGACCGCGACCCGATCATGGGCGAAATCGGCCGCCATCCGCGTGTAATCGGCGGATAGTCGCGTCACCGTGGCGTCGATGGTCAGTTTCTGGTTTTCCAGGAAGGCGATCCGGGCGCCGGTTTCGACCAGCTGTTTCTGTAAGGCAGCGGTCTGGCGGGCGAGGTCTTCGCTGGTCTGGCGGGCGCTGTCGACTTCGGGCTTCGACTTGGCGATCGCCCCGGATAGCGCGTTGTACTGATCCGAGGCCGAGGGCCGGTGCTGCTGCAGATAGTCCTTCAGCGGCACCGCCCTGGCCATGTCGCTGTCGGAGATGCCGTCGCTGGCGTGCGGCGCGGCCGCGGGCTTGGCGGACGGTGCCTTGCTTGCCGGCCGGGGGTGCGGCACAGGCGCACGGGCTCCGGCGGCCGCCGCCGCCAGAACCAACGCCAGCACGCCAAGAAGAGCGTTACGCCTTCTTGGTCTGGGCTTTGACCGCGTTGATGCGTCGCTCAAGCTCCGCCGGGTCCCCAAGGAATTTCGCATCCGCGGCTTTCCACTCCGCGTTGAGACGATAGGCCTTCGGAATACCGGTCGGCAAATCGACTTCGGTGATCTCGTTGTCGCCGACGCCTTCAAGATACTTCAACAGCGCGCGCAGCGAGTTGCCGTGGGCGGCGATGATCACCCGCTTGCCGGCCTTGAGGTCGGGCAGGATCGCGTTTTCCCAATAGGGCATGACGCGGGCGAGCACGTCCTTGAGGCTTTCCGACTTCGGCAGTTCGGCCGGATCGATGTCCTTGTAACGGCGGTCGTGGCCGGGAAAATCTTCCGACGCGGTATCGACCGGCGGCGGCGGCACGTCGTAGGAGCGGCGCCAGATCTTGACCTGATCGGGACCGAACTTCTCCACCGCTTCCATCTTGTTCTTGCCCTGGAGCGCGCCGTAGTGGCGTTCGTTGAGGCGCCAGTGCTTCTTCACCGGCATCCACACCGCGTCCATCTCGTCGAGCGCCAGATACAGGGTCTGGTTGGCGCGGGTGAGCAGCGAGCAATGGGCAACATCGAAGGCAAAGCCGTCGGCCTTCAAGGTGACGCCGGCCGCCTTGGCCTCGCCGACGCCCTTTTCCGACAGGCGGCAGTCGCGCCAGCCGGTGAACAGATTCAGCTTGTTCCACTCGCTTTCGCCGTGGCGCACGATGACCAGCTGATAGTCGCTGTATTGTCCCATCGCTCTTTTCCGTTTTTGCGTGATTTCAGGGGTCTTTTAGCGCCTCACCCGGCAGAGGAAAGGGCCTTTGCGGCGCCCCAGGGTCGCGGGCCTGGGCGGTGGCGCAAATTTTCCGGGATTTCCGCCGCCTACTCTGTTATGGATATCTACAGCACTATAACTCTTGGCCGGACGCCGCATGGACATTGCCTGGAGTGACCGCCAGCCGATTTACCGCCAGCTCCGCGACCGCGTCGTGGCGTCGATCCTGGACGGCAGCCTCAAGGAAGGCGACGGGTTGCCGTCGGTGCGGGTGGTGGCGGCCGAATTCCGGGTCAATCCGCTGACGGTGCTGAAAAGCTACCAGGAGCTGGTCGACGAGCAGCTGATCGAGAAGCGGCGCGGGCTAGGCATGTTCGTCCGGGAGGGCGCCCGCGGCATGCTGCTGGCGAGCGAACGCGCCAAATTCCTCAGCCAAGAGTGGCCGCGCGTCGCCGCCACCATCAAGCGGCTGGGCCTGAACCCCGAAGACCTGCTGCAACCGGAGGATTAGACCATGGTCATCGACGCCTCAGGTCTTCGCCTTGCCTACCGCGACCGGGTCATCGTGGACAGCTTCGATCTCGCGTTAGGCGAAGGACGCATTCTCGGGGTGATCGGCCCCAACGGCGCCGGCAAGACGACACTGTTCAATGCCCTGCTCGGCTTCATCCCCCATCAAGGTAGCCTGACGGTGCTGGGGCTCGATCCCTGGCGCCAGCGCGAGGCCCTGATGCGCGAAACCTGCTTCGTCTCCGACATCGCGGTACTGCCGCGCTGGCTGACGGTGACGGAGGCGATCGACTATGTCGCCGGCGTGCAGCCGCATTTCGACCGCGCCAAGGCCGACGCATTCCTCGCCCGCACCACGATCGATCGCAAAGCCAAGGTGCGCGAGCTGTCGAAAGGGATGGTGACCCAACTGCATCTGGCGATGGCGATGGCGACCGACAGTCGGCTCTTGGTGCTGGACGAGCCGACCCTCGGCCTCGATCTCGTCTATCGCAAGGCGTTCTACGACGCGCTGATCGGCGAGTTCTGCGACGTCGGCCGCACCGTCGTGGTGGCGACCCACGAGGTCGCTGAAATCGAGCATGTGTTGACCGATTTTATTTTCCTCGCCGGCGGGCGCAGCGTGCTTTCAGCCAGCATGACGGACTACGACACCCGCTTCGTCGAACTCAGCACCGGTCCGGACGAGGTCGAGAGAGCACGGGCGCTAAACCCACTCAGCGAGCGCAATATGCTCGGTCGCAGCATTTTCTTGTTTGACGGCGTCGATCGCTTCACCCTCGAGCAACTCGGGGAAACGGGCACACCCAGCCTCGCCGATCTGTTCCTTGCCGTTGCCGGTTCGGAGGCTGCCCGATGACCGCATTGATCGCTGCTCTGCCCCGCCCCATCATTTCATTCTTCTGGCTGGTGCGGCGCGAGTTCTGGGAACACCGCCTTGTGCTGCTGTCCCCAATGGGGGTTGGCGCGCTGGTGCTGGTCGGGTTCGTCATCGGGCTGCCGTTCGGCATCTTCGCCGGCCTTGTCGAGCCGCAGCACCAGAAAAACACGCTGCTCTGGGCCCTAAACGTCTCGACCTTCTTTTCTCTCGTCACCGGATTGGCAGCGGCCGTTTTCTATTGCCTGGAAGCGCTGCACGGCGAAAGGCGCGACCGCTCCATCCTGTTCTTCAAATCGTTGCCGGTTTCCGATGCCCGCACCGTGCTGGCGAAACTGTTCGTGCCGGCGGCGCTTTTGCCGGTGACCGTCTTCGTCGCGGCACTAATGACGAACCTCGCTCTGCTGGTCGTGGCGACGGGTGTACTGGCGGTGTCCGGCCACAGCGTGGGATCGCTGTTAAGCTTCGGCGTGTCGGCACTGCGGCCGTCGTGTCTGGTCTACGCACTCCTGTTGTCGATGCCTTGGTACCTGCCGCTTTATTGCGCGCTCTTGGCGATCTCGGCGTGGGCCAAACATGCGCCGTTGTTATGGGCGGGGCTGCCGCTGGTGCTCGCTGTGGCGCTCGACCGGCTGGCAATTCATTCCGGGCGCGTGACGGCGTTCCTGCTTTATCGGGTCACCGGGTGGGTCGAAGAAGGTTTGCGCTTCGATGCCGCCGGTCAGCCGGTTGGGCGCACCCTCGACCGTTACCTTGCCGCACCAGGATTATGGCTGGGGCTCGCAGTTGCCGCTGCGCTGTTCGCCGCCGCCGTCCACCTCCGCCGCCGCGCCACCCCGATCTGAGCACCGCGCACAATCTCTCGCGGCAGGCTTGACTCACCTGCAGTGTTGTAGTGTACTATAACACTGAGATCATCCAGGGGAGTTCTCGGTCATGAAATTCATCCGTTTGGCGCTCTGCCTTGCCGCTTTGGCCCTATCGATGCTTTCGCCCGCCGCGGCCGGTGATACCACCGCCGCTTATGCCGCCATGAAATCACTCGATGGCGTTTGGGAAGGCAGTGTCGCCACCGATTGGAAACAGAGCGGCTGGGACGGGGTTCGCATTCGCGTCCGCATGCACCTGACCTCGAGCGGCCACGCCATCACCCATGAGATGCGCGACGCCACCAAGCCGGAAACCGCGGCCTATATGGGCGATGTGACGGTGTTCTACTTCGAAGACGGGCGCCTCAAGGCAGCGCACTACTGCGATGCCGACAATCGCGTCTTTTTCCTGTCGACACCCCAGTCCGATGCCCGCACAGTCGGATTCGAGATTACCGGCGCGTCCGGCAACATGAGCTTTGGCTATCTGCGCGACGGCGCCTTCCACCTCGCCGATCCCAACCATCACATCGAAACCTGGACCTTCATCATGGGGGACGGTCGCGCCGTGCATGTGACCTTCACCCTGACCCGGGTGCAGTAAGGCTTTGCGCCGGGACCGCCCCGGCGCGGCAATATCGGCCGGGAAATTCCTGCCGGGTGGCCTCAAGAGCCTCCGGAACGACAAACCAACCTACTGTCGTAAAAGGAAATTTTCCCGGCCGGTTGCGGCACGAAACTGGCAAGAGACGGGTTCGGATATCCGGGTGAAGTCTATGCGTCTCGTCTCCAAACTGTTCGTTGTCGCCCTCGCCGCCCTCGTTCTCGGCCAGCCTGCTGCCGCGCTGTCGCGGGTCAAGGACCTGGTCAGCGTGGAAGGCATTCGCGACAACATGCTGGTCGGCTACGGCCTGGTGGTCGGCCTCAACGGCTCCGGCGATTCGCTCAAGAACGCGC
>NZ_JBWZET010000298.1:0-7966 GCF_056722145.1 Rhizomicrobium sp.
CTGTTCGAGGAAAGCGTCATCGTTGCGCTGGTGTGCTTTATTTTCTTGATGCATGCCCGCAGTGCCTTGGTCGCAATCTTCACGCTGCCGGTCGGCATCCTGATTGCCTTCATCGCCATGAGTGCGCTCGGCATCGGCTCCAACATCATGAGCCTCGGCGGCATCGCGATTGCCATCGGCGCCATGGTCGATGCGGCGATCGTGATGATCGAGAACGCCCACAAGCGCCTGGAACGCGCGCCCCCGGATGTGCCGCGAACGAAAGTGTTGATCGGCGCGGCGATGGAAGTCGGCCCGGCGTTGTTCTTCAGCCTGCTGGTGATCACTGTTTCGTTCATCCCGATCTTCGCGCTGGAAGAGCAGGAGGGGCGGCTGTTTCATCCGCTCGCGTTCACCAAATCCTTCGCCATGGCGGCGGCGGCGCTGTTGTCGGTGACGCTGGTGCCGGCGTTGATGGCGCTGTTCGTGCGCGGCAAAATCGCGCCGGAAGCCAAGAACCCGATCAATCGCGCGCTTATTGCTGCGTACCGTCCGGTGATCGGCATGGTGCTGGCCCATCCGTGGAAAACGCTTGGCGCGGCGGCGGCGGTGCTGCTGGTCAGTCTCTATCCGATGCTGGCGATCGGCAGCGAATTCATGCCGACCCTCAACGAGGGCACACTGCTGTATATGCCGACGACCCTGCCGGGCGTGTCGATCACCAAGGCGGCGGAAGTCCTGCAGACCCAGGACCGCATCATCAAATCGTTCCCCGAAATCGACTCCGTCTGGGGCAAGGCTGGAAGGGCCAGTTCCGCCACCGATCCGGCGCCGGTGGAGATGTTCGAGACCGTCATCAACCTGAAACCGCAGGCGCTGTGGCCGCACGGCGAGACCACTGATCAGCTCATCGCCAAGCTCGATGCGGCGTTACAGTTCCCCGGCATTTCCAACGCCTGGACGATGCCAATCAAGGCGCGCACCGACATGCTGTCCACCGGTATCCGCACGCCGGTGGGCGTGAAAATCTACGGCAAGGACCTCGGCGAAATCGAAACGCTGTCGAAGCAGGTGGAAGCGGCCGTGCGCAGCGTGCGCGGCACGACCTCCGCCTATGCCGAGCGCATCAATGGCGGCTATTACCTCGATATCGCGCCCGATCGTGCCGAAATTGCGCGCTATGGCCTTTCCATCGACGACGTGCTGGATACGGTCGCCAGTGCCGTCGGGGCCAAGGTGGTCACGACCACGGTAGAGGGCCGCGAGCGCTACGACGTGGTGGTGCGCTATCCCCGCGATGTCCGCAGCGATCCGCAGGCGCTCGCCGACGCCACGCTGGTGTCGCTGCCCGATGGCGGTGCGGTGCCGCTGGGCGCCGTGGCGAAGATCACGATGCCGCGCGGGCCGACCATGGTGCGCACCGAAGACGGCCAACTCGTCAACTATGTCTATGTCGATTTCCACAACCGCGATCTTGGCGGCTATGTCGCCGATGCCCAGCGCGCCGTCGCCGCGCAGGTGAAATTCCCGCCCGGTTATTATGTGCGCTGGTCGGGCCAGTTCGAATACCTGGAACGCGCCAACGCGCGGCTTCGGATCGTGGTGCCGGCGACGTTGCTGGTGATCCTGTTCCTGCTCTGGCTCAACTTCCGCCGCCTCTCCGACACGCTGATTGTGATGCTGTCGCTGCCGTTCGCGCTGGCGGGCGGGTTCTGGCTGATGTGGGCGATGGGCTTCAACATGAGCGTCGCGGCGGCGGTCGGTTTCATCGCGCTCGCCGGGGTGGCGGCGGAAACCGGCGTCGTGATGCTGATCTACCTCAACCATGCGTTGGAGGAGGCGCGGGCGAAGGGGCCGCTGACGCGGTCGGCGATGATCGCAGCGGTGACCTCGGGCGCGGTGGACCGGGTGCGGCCGAAGATGATGACCGTGGCGGCAATCATGGCAGGCCTTATCCCGATCCTGTGGGCGTCGGGCACCGGCGCGGAAATCATGCAGCGCATCGCGGTGCCGATGATCGGCGGCATGGTGTCGTCCACGGTGCTGACGCTGGCGGTGATCCCGGCGCTGTTCTTGCTGGTGCACCGTAAGTAGGCCGCTTGAAACGGCTCCCGCCCGGCAGTACTCCGAAGGCGGACGAACCGGAGGGAGTCGCATGCGGACGATCGGTCTGGTGCTCGTGGTGGTGCTGGCTTTGCCGGCAGTGGCGCAGGATATCCATGGGCACAAGGGCTATGTCGCGCCCGGCGCCATCGACATCATGTCGGTGCTGCCGCGGGCGCCGGTGGCGGGCGAGGCGCGTTACGACGCCGACCGGGCGATCTTCAAGGCGACCCGCCGCTTCATCGGCACGCCGCGCTGGGACATGGCGACCCACGATGCCAACTATCAGAACGCCGACATGCTGGCGGATTTTTCCTGCGCGCTGGGCACGACGCTGACGGCGCAGCAGGTGCCGCATCTGATGCAGCTGCTCGCCAAGGCGGGCAACGACACCCAGCGCGAAACCAATATCGCCAAGCGTGAGAACAAGCGGCTGCGTCCATTCCTGATCGACGAAGGAGAGATTTGTCAGTCAAAGGATGATCTGAAGGGCAGCTACGATTACCCGTCGGGCCACACCACCGGCGGCTGGACCTGGGCCCTGGTGCTGGCCGATGTGGTGCCGGAACGCGCGTCCGAGATCATGGCGCGTGGCCGCGCCTATGGCGAAAGCCGGATCGTGTGCGGCGCGCATAACGCCAGCGCGGTGGATGCCGGGCGGCTCTCGGCCACCGTCACCATGACGGCGGTGCGGGCAACCGCGTCCTACCGCAGCGACGTCCGCGCGGCGCAGTCCGAATTCAAGCGGCTGAAGAAATCCACCCCCGCCGCGTGCGAGGCGGAAAAGGGTCTCGTCTCGCAGAACATCTTCGCGCCCGCGCCTTAGCTCGCTTTGCGTTTGGCGCTGACGACGGCTTCGGGCGGGAAGGTGCCCCAGACGCGGGTGCCGGCGCCGAGTTCGCTTTCGATGTGGAATTCGGCGCCGTGCGCTTCGATCATGGCCTTGGCGAGCGGCAGGCCGAGGCCGGTGCCGGAGCGCTCGGTGGCGACTTCGCGCTGCACCTGACCGAACGGCTCGAGCGCGGTGACAAGTCCGTCCGCCGTCATGCCGGCGCCGTCGTCCTCGACGCCGAGCGCCAGACCGCCGTCTTCGGTGCGTTCCGCGAACAGGCGCACGCGCCCGCCCGAACTGGTGAATTTCACCGCATTGGACAGCAGGTTGACCAGCACCTGGCGGAGCGCGCGTTCGTCTGCGTTGAGCGTCAGCTCGCAATCGCAGATGTCGTCGGCCAGCTCGATGCCCTTGGCAAGCGCTTGCGGGCGCACCAGCATCAAGGCGCTTTCGGCCAGCCGCTGCAGCGCGAACTCGGTGCACGCGAGTTCGAATTTCTGGGCCTCGATCTTGGCCATGTCGAGCACGTCGTTGATCAGGCTGAGCAGGTGTGTGCCGCTCTTGTGGATGTCCTCGACATAGTTGGCGTAGCGCGGCGGCGCCAGCGGCCCGAAAACGCGATTCCGGATCATGTCGGAAAAGCCGATGATGGCGTTGAGCGGCGTGCGCAGCTCGTGGCTCATGGCGGCGAGGAAGCGGCTCTTGGCGCGGTTCGCGGCTTCGGCGTCGGCCTTGGCGGTTTCCAGTTCGGCTTCATGCTGGCGCCGCTGGGTGACGTCGTAGATGGTTCCGACAATGTGGGTAGGATGGCCGTCGCTATCGGCGATCACCGTGCCGGCAGTGGCAATGATGCGGATTTCGCCGTCGTCGGCACGCTGGATGCGGATTTCCTCCCGCCACGGCTTGTCGGCCTTGTGATGGGGCGCATTGGGAAAGCGTTTGAGGAACGCGGCGAGGTCGTCGGGATGGATCAGCTCGACGAAGGTCTCGAAACTTGCGTGCGCTGCGTCGGAGACGCCAAGGATTTTGCGCATCCGCGGCGACCAGACGTCGGTGCCGGTAGCGAAATCGGCGGCGAAGGTGCCGACGCCGGCGGCTTCGGAACCGATCCGCCAGCGCGCCTCTTCGGTGCGCATTTCATGTGTGCGCCGCTCGGTCGCGAGCGCCATGCGGATCAGCTTGATGCAGGAATTGAGGGCGCTCCAGTCCCAGTCTTCGGGGGTGCGCGGTTCGCGATAATAAAGCGCCAGCACGCCGAGCACGCTGCCGTCGGTGTGCAGGATCGGCAGCGCCCAGCTCGAACGGATGGCGCACGCCAAGGCGAAATCCTGCAGGTTCTTCCATAGCGGATCGGTGGCGGTGTCGGTGACGATGACCGGTTCGCGGCGCCACGCTGCCGTGCCGGTGGATCCGCTTTCCGGCGCGACCGCAACGCTTTCTAGCGCGGTGAAATAGTGATGCGACAGGCTCGGAGCCGCGAGCGGCCTGAGGCGCTTGCCGTCGGGCCTGACCAGCGACACGGCGCACAATGCCGGCGGCACCAGTTGCTCGACCAGCAGCGCAATCCGTCTGGCCGTCTCGTTGAGGGAAACGCCGCGCGCCATGCCTTCCAGGATTTCGCCCTGGGCGTCCAGCATCGCAACAGCGGAAATGTGATCGTTCAGGGCGCGCTCCAATGTCCTGTCAAACGAAAGCAGACCACACGGCGGTTAAGAAATGCGAACTCCCCGCCCAAGCTGTGATCTTGAACGGGGAGTTTGTGGGAACTACGTACGCCGAATTGTAAGCGGCGCGACATCTAGCCGAACGTGTATGGCTTTCGCTGCGGCCGGCTCAGCATGGCGTTGGCTTCGTCGTCGTTGTTGAAGTGCTCCTTGACCGGGTCCCAGTGCAGCGGCCGCTTCAGGTGCATGGCCGAGAAATGCAGCAGGCAGGTTGAGCAGGCGCGATGTGCAATCTCCGCGTCAGTGGCGTGCGCGGCGCGGCTGCGGATCGCCTTGATCAAGTCGGCGTGCTGCTCGGTCGAGGCGTAGAGGTGGATTTCGTTGGGACCGATGACGCTTTCGAGAATCTTGGGATCGCTCGCCATCAGCGCCGGCAGTTGCTTCTGGCCATGCGAAGGATCGTCCTTGGTCACTTCGCCGGTGCGGGTAACGAAAATCCAGCCTTTGCTGCCGATGAACTTGATGCCGTTGGGCAGGTCGCCGGAAATGTCCATGGTAACGCCGTTGGCGTAGCGCGCATGGGTGAGGAATTTTCCGTGTACGTTCCAAAGCCCCGACTTGGGGAATTCGGCGTCGCCCCAGATTTCCACCGGACCGGAATGCTCCATGTCCATGCCCCAATGGGCGGTATCGACATGGTGCGCGCCCCAGCCGGTGATCATGCCGGCGCCGAACTGCTCGCAGCGCAGCCAGCCCGGACGGCTGAAATCGTTCTGCGGATGGACGCGGATTTCGGTGTAGTAGACCTCGGGCGTCGAGCCGAGCCAAGCATCGTAGTTGAGATTGGACGGCACCGGCTGCTGCGGCGCTTCGGGGCCGGAGGGATCGCCCGGCAGGCCGACTTCGACATGCTTCAGCTCACCGATGCGGCCGTTGCGCACCAGTTCGCAGGCGCGGCGGAACTGCGGCCACGGATCGTCGGAACGCTGCTGGCTGCCGATCTGGAAGACGCGGCCCGATTTCTTCACCTCGTCGGCCATGACGCGGCCATCGGCGATGGTCAGCGACGCGGGCTTCTGCAGATAGACGTCCTTGCCGGCGCGCACCGCGTGCACCGCCAGGATGGCATGCTGGTGGTCGGGCGTCGAAACCAGGACGCCGTCGATGCTCTTGTCGGCGAGCAGGTCGTGGTAATTCGAATAGGTGGCGGTGGAGGTCCAGGCGCTGCCGTATTTCGTCGTGTAGGTCTGGTCGACGAATTCTTTGCCGAGGGCGAGGCGCTTGGTGTCGAGATCGCACACCGCGGTGATGCGGGCGTCGGCGATCTTGAACACCTCCTTCATGTCGTGAACGCGGCTGATGCGGCCGACGCCGATGGCACCGATATTGATGCGATCATTGGCGCCGAAGGCGGCGGTCGGAATGATGGCGGGGAACGCGGAAACGGCCGCGAGGCCGAGGCCCGATTTGAGAATGGAACGGCGGGAAGTAGTCATGTAAAGGCGTCCTTATGCGATAACCGGCTTGGTGGCGTTCTTTTCGGCGATCAGCACCAGTTCGGCGGTGAGGAGGGCCTCGTCCTGGTTCTGGGCGTGCTCGGTGCGATCGAGGATGTCGCGCACGAACAGCGGTCCGAACGGCAGCACGACATTGTTGCAGTCGATGTAGCGCACGCCCTTCTTGTCGGCGATGAACAGATGGTTGCCGCCCTTGCGCCCCGCGATATCGACGTATTTTCGCAGCTCGATATAACCCTCGGTGCCGAGCAGGAAGAGGCGGCCGTCGCCCCAGGTCGGCAGTCCGTCGGGCGTGAACCAGTCGACGCGGATATAGCCGGTGCCGCCGTTGCCGACCGCGACCATGTCGCCGAAGTCTTCAAACGTCGGGTGCTGCGGATGGTTGAAGTTGCCGGTCTGCGAGGCCACCACCTTGGCGCTGGTCGATTTCGTATAATAGAGGAACTGCTCGATCTGGTGCGAGCCGATGTCGGTGAGGATGCCGCCGATGCGTTCCTTTTCCCAGAACCAGGCGGGGCGTCCGCCGGCATCGACATTGCCGATGCGGTGTCCGGCGAGATTGATGGTCTGGATCACCTTGCCGATGGCGCCTGAATCGACGAGATAGCCGGCCTGGATCGCCGCCTTCACCTCAAGGCGTTCGGAATACATGATGACGAACTTGCGCTTGGTTTCGGCGACGGTCTTGCGTACTTCGGCAAGCTGCTCGAGCGTGGTGATCGCCGGCTTGTCCGACAGATAGTCCTTGCCCGCCTTCATGACGCGGATGCCGAGCGGGGCGCGCAGGTCGGGAATGGGGGCACCGCACACCAGCTTGATCGACTTGTCGCCCAGGATTTCGTCTTCGCTCTTGGCCAGCTTGATGTTGCCGAACTTGGCGCGGAAATCGGCGATCGCCTTGGGATCGGTGGCGTAGAATTTTACCAGCTTGCCGCCGCCGCGCTGCACCGCCGCGGTCATGCCCATGATGTGATAGTGGTCGAGGCCGATCACCGCGAAATTGAGCGACTGCTTGGCAAACGGGGCAGGGTCGAAGCCGGCGGGGGCCGCTTCGGTGGTGAAGCCGCCCTCGGCAGCGAAGGCGGGCAGGCTGCTGATCAGGCCGGCGGTCCCGGCGCTCATCAGCACGTTACGGCGATTGACCGAATCGATCATGGACATTCCCTCTAAATCGCCCCGATGCACGGGGTCTTATGTTACCGGTACCAGAATCAGCTTAGCACCGCCGCCGGCCAGCGGCGAGGCGCTCACGGCATTTTGTGCGAGAAATCAGCAACAGCGCGCAGGTCATCGCGATTTCCACATGTTGGTGTGATTCCGCGTCCGATGGGCGTATTGCGTCGCGCCGCGACAAATCCTAACTCAGGGCAGGCTCGGGAGTCTCAGGACATGGACGGCGTTACACTGGTCGATCATCCGCTGGTTCAGCACAAGCTCACCATCATGCGGAAGAAGGGGACCTCCACCAAGCAGTTCCGCGAGCTGCTGAACGAGATCGGCATGCTGCTCTGCTACGAGATCACGCGCGAGCTGCCGGTCGAGATGATCGACATCGAAACGCCGCTGTCGCCGATGAAGGCGCCGACGATCGAAGGCAAGAAGCTGGTGTTCGCGCCGATCCTGCGCGCCGGCATGGCGTTTCTGGAAGGGATGCTGAATCTGGTGCCGTCCGCCCGCGTGGCGTTCATCGGCCTCTACCGCGATCCCAAGACGTTGAAGAGCGTGGAATACTACTTCAAGGCGCCGGAAGACATCGCCGACCGGCTGGTGATCGTGATGGACCCGATGCTGGCCACCGGCAACTCCTCGATCGCTGCCGTCGACATGCTGAAGGACCGCGGCGTTAACAACCTCCGGCTGATGTGCCTGCT